>NZ_NOLI01000108.1:0-27268 GCF_002245975.1 Nostoc sp. 'Peltigera membranacea cyanobiont' 213
CGAGTCTGGTTGGCTGGTGTAGAAATAGATTGGTCAGGATTTTATACTCACGAACGCCGCCATCGTCTGCCTTTGCCTACTTATCCTTTTGAACGTCAACGATATTGGATTGATGCAAAATCACCATCACTTTCTTCAAGTAGCAACTCTATAACTTTAGATAAAAAACAAGACATTGCTGACTGGTTTTATATTCCCTCATGGAAACGTTCTTTGCTACCTCATTTTACCTCCCCATTTCGTGCAGAGTCTTTTGACAAGGAATGGCTACTATTTGTTGATGACTGTGGAGTAGGTGTCCAGTTAATTAACAGACTAGAACAGCATGACAAAAATGTAATTGTTGTAGAGAAGGGACAAGAGTTTCGCAAATTGCGTGAGGGTGTATACACTATTAATCCGCAAAACCGCGATGACTATGATGTTTTATTTAAAGAACTGATTTTACTGGGTAGGATTCCCCAAAATATTGCTTATTTATGGAGTCTGAATACTTTTGAAAATCGTCAACTAAGTAAATATCTAGAATTTCAAAGTTTGTTGTTTTTAACTCAAACTATTGGTAAGAAGAAAATTAGAGATCGCTTGCAAATCTGGCTGATCTCGAATCAAATCCAAGAAGTTAACGGTAACGAAACTCTCGATCCAGAGAAAGCAACGGTGTTAGGGTTATGTAAGGTTATTCCTCAAGAATATCCTAATATTACTTGTCGGAATTTAGATTTTGTTTTAACGAATCGCAGAGGCGCAGAGAACGCAGAGAGAGGAGGAGGAGATTTTGATAGTTATATTGTAGACCAAATTATAAATGAGTTTATAGCTTTGTCGCCTGATTTGGTTGTTGCTTATCGCGATCGCTACCGTTGGATACAAACATTTGATTCAGTACATTTATCAGCAGTTGCAGACAAAAACATATTGAGAAAAGAAGGTGTTTACCTGTTTCCAGGTGGACTCGAAAGTTTTGCAGTTGTGCTGGCTGGGTATTTGGCAAAAACTCTCCAGACGAAACTTATATTCATTGAAGATTCTCCTTTCCCTGAAAATGATGAATATTTGCATTGGCTTGAAAATCATAGTCAAAAAGATGAAGTAAGTCGAAAAATTCAAAGAATACTAACATTAGAAGAATTAGGTGCAGAAGTTTTGGTCATGCGTGCAGATTCAACTAACTATGAACAAATGCACCAAATTTTAGGATCGGACAATATTGGTCAAATTCATGGAGTAATCTCTTCAGTTGGAATAACGCGCGAAAATATATTTTTATCAATAGCGGAAATTCAGAAAACAGAGTTAGAAAAGTTACTTGACACTCAAATTCATAAAATAACTATTTTAGAAAAAGTATTACAAAATCAAAAATTAGATTTTTGTATTATTCTTTCTTCTTTATCTTCCGTTATTGGAGGATTCGGGTTAGCATTATATTCAGGAGTTAACCAACTAATAGATACTTTTACTCAAAGACATAACCAAACTAGCTATTTGCCCTGGAAAATCATAAATTTGGATAAATTGCAACTGAATGCAACCCAAGAAGAAAAAATACTCACACAGACATCTGGGGTAGAATTAGCAATCACCGAGACAGAAAGTATAGAAGTCTTTAAAAGGGTATTTTCTTTAGCAGAGGGAACTCAGGTTGTTGTTTCTACTTTAGATATTAAAGCCAGGTGCGAATATGCTTCGCGTATGCTTCGCGATCGCACTTTTAAGGGCGACTCCATCGCAAACGCAAAATTTTCCAATCAATTAGACTCATCCTCACACTATTCTAGACCTAACCTCAGTAATTCCTATGTTGCTCCGACTAACGAGTTAGAAAAACAAATTGTGGAAATCTGGCAAGAAGTTTTGGCGATTACAGAAGTTGGTATTTATGACAACTTCTATGAATTGGGAGGAGATTCCCTCATCGCTACCCAATTAGTTTCTCGATTACGAGCAAAGTTTCCTGTAGAGTTACCTCTACGCGACCTTTTACTGCAAGCGACAATCCCCGCGAAACAAGCAGAAACGATCGAGCAACTTCTCTTTGAGAAAATCGAAGAATTATCAGAAGATGAAGTGGCACTTCTTTTAGGTAATGATATTCCCTAATCAATTTTAATAATTCTCTGCGACTTGGCGTTACATTAAATTTCACAGAGTTTGATATTAAACAGCATAATTATCAATTTAAAAAATATTAAACGACTCTTAACAATGGATAAACAATACTCTAATTTATCAACGAAAAAAAAAGCTCTCCTAGAAAAATGGAAGAAGGGAAAATTTCCAGGTGATACAATTCCTAGACATCAAACCTACCAGAATATTCCCTTATCTTTCTCCCAGCAAAGATTGTGGTTTATTGACCAACTTTATCAAGGTAGTTCCTTCTATAACATTTCGAGTGCCTTTCATTTAAAAGGACTACTGAATATAACAGCACTCCAGCAAAGTCTTAATGAAATTCTTAAGCGTCATGAAGTCTGGCGCACAAATTTTACAACTGTCAATGGCCAACCAGTGCAGGAGATTGCACCGGAATTAAATTGGGACTTGCCAAGTATTAACCTTGAACATTTATCTGGCAAAGATTGGGAAGGAGAGGTTAAACAACTTGCAGCTATTGAGAGCAAGAAACCCTTCAATTTAGCTAAAGGGCCATTACTCAGAGCAACTTTACTGCGCTTGGGTGAGGAAGAACACATTTTCCTTTTGACGATGCACCACATTATTACCGATGGATGGTCTGTTGGTGTATTTCTACAAGAGTTGGCGACGCTGTATGCAGCTTTTTCTACAAATCAGCCGTCTTCTTTACCCGAACTTCCCATTCAGTATGCAGATTTTGCAGTTTGGCAGCGCGATCGCTTACAAGGTGAATTACTGGAAACCCAATTCAATTACTGGAAGCAAGTACTAAGCGGCGAATTACCTTTACTACAGTTGCCTACAGATCGTCCGCATCCTGCCGTTGCTACTTTTACTGGTGCCAAGCAATACTTCACGTTTTCTAAAACCTTAACAGATGCGCTTAATCAAATCAGCCAGCGCGAAGATGTAACTTTATTTATGACTTTGGTGGCAGGATTTAATACATTACTGTACTGCTATACAAATCAAAAAGACATTCTAGTTGGTTCTCCAATTGCTAATCGCAACCGAACGGAATTAGAAGGAATGCTGGGTTTATTTGTCAATACCTTGGTGTTGCGTAATAACCTTAGTGGTAATCCTAGCTTCCGTGAATTATTGCATCGAGTCCGTGAGGTAACTCTTAATGCTTATGCACATCAAGATTTGCCTTTTGAGAAACTTGTAGAAGAATTACAACCAGAGCGCGACTTAAGCCGGAATCCACTTTATGAAGTGATGTTTGTCCTGCAAAATACACCAATGTCTGTACAGGAAGTTTCTGGTTTAACCTTGCGTACCTTGCAGTTCGATAGCGGTACGGCTCAGTTGGATATTTTTGTATCGATGTCCGAATCCCAACAGGGCTTAACAGGGTTTTTGGAGTACAATACGGACATTTTTGATTCAGTAACAATCACCCGATTTATCAGTAATTTTCAAAGTTTATTAGAAAGTATTGTTGCCAATCCAGAGCAGAGGATTTCAGAATTATCACCATTAACTGCTAAAGAGCGAGAGGAACTATTATTTGAGTGGAATCAGACTCACATAGATTATCCTCAAAATGTGTCTCTCCATCAATTATTTGAGCAGCAAGTAAAGTTAACACCTGATGAATTAGCATTAATTAGTCAATCAGAACAACTAACTTATCGGCAACTTAATCAGAGGGTTAATCAGCTAACCCATTATTTACAAAAACTAGGTATAACTCCAGAAACTCTTGTTGCCATTTGTCTAGAACGCTCCGTAGAAATGGTTGTGGGGATTCTGGCTATTCTCAAAGCTGGTGGTGCTTACATTCCCCTCGATCCAAGTTATCCAGTGGAACGCCTTAGTTTCATGCTTTTTGATTCTCAAGCATCGCTATTAATCAGTCAAGAAAAGATATTAGAAAGACTACCTGCATCTTTAGTCAAAACTGTTTACCTAGACATCCACAAAGGCGAAATTATTCAAGAAAGCCAGGAAAATCCAGTTAATACGTCGAAAGCTGATAATTTAGCTTATATTATCTATACTTCTGGTTCTACTGGCAATCCTAAAGGTGTTCTTGGTACTCATCGCGGTACAGTCAATGGCTTACACTGGCTATGGAAAACTTATCCTTTCACCAAAGGAGAGGTTTGTTGCCAGAAAACAGCTATTAGTTTTGTCGATTCAGTATGGGAGATTTTTGCACCATTACTTCAAGGAATTCCAACTGCAATTATTCCCGATGCAATTGTCAAAGACCCACAATTGTTTATAGAAAGTTTGACATATAACAAAGTTACCCGGATAGTACTAGTACCTTCGCTACTACACTTACTTCTAGATAACTACAGTCATCTGATTAAACATTTATCGCATCTAAAACTTTGGATAACCAGTGGTGAAGCACTATCTGTTGATTTGGCTAAAACTTTCCGAAAACTGATGCCATCTGCCAAATTAATCAACCTTTATGGCTCATCAGAAGTTTCTGCTAATGTCACTTACTACGATGCCAGCTTATTGCCAGAAGAATTAACTAGCGTTCCGATTGGTCGCCCTATTGATAATACTCAAGTTTATGTACTAGATAGTTATTTAAAACCAACTCCTGTAGGAGTTGTTGGTGAACTGTATGTTGGTGGTGATGGATTGGCAAGGGGATATTTACATCGTCCTGAATTAACTCAAGAATGTTTTATTAATAATCCCTTTATCCCAGAAAGCAAACTTTATAAAACTGGCGACTTGGTACGTTATCTTAACGATCGCAATCTTGAGTATTTAGGTCGCCGTGATGACCAAGTAAAAATTCGTGGCTTTCGGGTGGAACTGGGGGAAATTGCCGCAGCGATCGCTCAACATCCAGATGTGCAAGAATGTGTTGTCATTGCCCACGATGATGCTCAAGGCTCAATGCGTCTGATTGCATATATAGTGACTCCCCTGCAAGAGATCGGGCAACAACTCTTGCCCTACTTACAACAAAAGCTGCCGAATTATACGATCCCGGCAGCTTTTGTTGTATTGGATGCAATACCCCTGACACCCAATGGCAAAGTGGATAAGCGATCGCTTCCAACCACTGAGGTTATCCGAGCCAACACCATTCTATCTTTCGTTGCTCCCCGGAATTTTACAGAATTGGCTTTGGTGAAGATTTGGGAAAATCTCCTGAATAATCACCCAATTGGGGTTAAAGATAACTTTTTTGACATCGGTGGTCATTCCTTTTTAGCTGTTCGCTTAATGGCGCAAATTCACGACCGATTTGGGCATAATCTTCCCCTATCTACTCTTTTTGAAAAACCGACAATTGAAAAACTAGCAACTATTGTTAGTGAGCCGTCCCGTGAAAAATCGAACTCTCCCCTAGTCGCAATTCAGGCTTCCGGTTCCAGAACGCCTTTCTTTTGTATGCATGGCGCTGGTGGAGGAATTCGTAATTACTTCAACTTGTCTCGAAGATTGGGTGAAGACTATCCCTTTTATGGTTTAGAACATGTCCCTGGCGAAGAAGAACCGGAAATTCTTTCAGTGGAGGAGACAGCCGCTCGCTATCTCCAAGAAATTCGTCAGGTACAACCGAATGGGCCTTATTTTTTGGGTGGTCATTGTTACGGTGGTGTCATTGCCTTTGAAATGGCGCAACAATTGCAAAGGCAAGGTCAAGCTGTAGGTTTGTTAGTTGTGATCGATGCCATATTGCCAGAAATCACCATCAAATCAGGAGAAGACGACGATGCCAAATTCTTACTCCGCATGGCTGAATCGATAAAAACTAGCAATAATATAGACTTTTCTCTGCCTTTTGAGGAACTGCAAAATTTACCAGTAGATGAGCAATTTCATTTGGTGAATAAAAAAGCAAATTTCATTTTTAGCGACACAGAGATTCAGGATTTTCTCAGTTATTACAAACTTTTTAAAGTTCACGTCCAAGCCATGCGAGATTATGTCCCGCAGATTTATCCTCACTCCATGACTCTCTTACGAGCTACTGAGGAAATTATTCATGATTTTGAAAGTCCAGAATTCCATACTGATGACCCTTTCCTAGGTTGGGGCAAATGTTGTAGCCAACCTATTCAGGTTATTGAAGTTTCAGGAGATCATTTCTCGATGTTAGTTGAACCTCATATTCAGGCATTAACCAGACAGTTGAGAATTTGTATCGATCGGGCTCACTTTTGTATAGAAAACGCGAGTAAATAAGACTAATGAAACTACCAGCAGGGCCGAAAACTCCCAATTGGCTGCTGAATCAGCAATTCCAAGCTGACCCCTTCGGCTATATGGATGCAATTTGTCAACGTTATGGCGACACGATCGCTATCATGTCTGGTTCTACACCAACAGTACACGTCAGCAATCCCTTGGGGATAAAGCAGATTTTTACTAATACCAAAGAAATTACAGCTAGGGGTGTGTTGAACCGAAGTTTTGCCTTTATGACAGGGAACCAAGGAATACTTCAACTTGATGGCTCGCGTCACAAACATCGGCGGAAACTTTTAATGCCTGGCTTTCATGGTGTGCGGATGCAAGCTTGTGGGCGACGTATTTGCGAACTCACAAAAAAAATCATGAGTCAACAGGTGGTTGGTAAACGTTTTCTTGCTTACCCTATCATTGAAGATATCACCCTGCGGGTGGGTGTTGAGGTCGTCTTGGGCTTAGATGAGGGAGAACACTATGACAAAATTAACCATCTATTTACTACTGCAAACAAACAATCCCAATCTCGTCTTTTTAAACTTGTCACAAAATTACCCTTTGGGCAAAAGGATTTAGGTCGGTGGAGTCCGTGGGGATACCGTCTGCACCTGCGAGAGGAAATTTTCCAATTACTCTACGCCCAAGTCCAAGAACGTCGCCAACAAGCAGATGCTTCCGGCAACGATATCCTCTCGGATCTGATCTTTGCTCGTGATGAATCAGGTGAATTATTAAGTGATGAAGAGGTGCGCGATCTGCTACTATCGCCCATATTTGCAGCTCAGGATGCTTCCGCAACTGCGATCGCTTGGGCAATGTACTGGATTCACCGTTTATCTGTAGTTCGCGATCGCCTTCTTGAGGAACTTGATACCCTTGGTGAAGATCCAGATCCCATGAGTATTGTGGCATTGCCCTACCTCAGTGCTGTCTGTAACGAGGCTTTGCGAATTTACCCAACCCAGTTATTTACGTTTCCCCGGTTGGTAGAGTCACCAATTGAGATAATGGGCCATGAATTGAGTCCGGGAACAGTACTCATTGGTAATATTTATTTGACGCATCAGCGGGAAGATTTATATCCACAACCAAAGCAATTTCAGCCAGAGCGTTTTCTCGAAAAACAATTTTCTCCCTATGAATTTCTGCCCTTTGGCGGCGGTGCGCGTAATTGTATTGGTGGGGCTTTTGCTTTGTTTGAAATGAAACTTGTACTGGCGACAATTCTTTCACGTTATCAATTAGCGTTGGTTGACAAGCGACCAGAAAAACCAAAATTTGGGGGTCTGATTTGTTACCCGGCTAGTGGCGTAAAAATGTTCATGCATGGTCGTCGTCAGCATCAAGGACAGTCGCAGCCATCGGTTGTTAGTTCAGTTTAATAAACAATTAAAAAATACTAATGAAATTACCTGAAGGGCCAAAAGCTTCCCCCCGGTGGCTGAGTCGTCAATTTAAGACTAATCCCGTGGGATTAATGGATGCTATGGGCGATCGCTATGGTGATATTTTCACTGTTATGGCTGGTTCTACACCAATCGTTTATGTCAGCAACCCACAGGGGATAAAGCAGATTTTTACTAGTGCCAAAGAAATTACAGCTTCTGGGAAGTTGAACCAAGGTGGCGCTCTCCTGGTGGGAAACAACGGATTACTTATGCTTGATGGCTTGCGCCATAAACATCGACGTCAATTATTGATGCCTCCCCTGCACGGAACTAGGGTAAAAGTATACGGGCAGCGTATCTGTCAAGTTACAGATAAAGTGATGAACAATCTGGCTATCGGCAAACCTTTGTTCGCTTATCCGACTATGCAAAAAATTACCCTTGAGGTAATATTACAAGCTTTGTTTGGTTTGGATGAGGGAGAGCGTTACGAACAATTTAGGCAACTCCTTTCTAATTTATTAAGTTTCGCCCGTTCTCGCTGGCTGAAATTAGCCCTGTCATATCCCTTACTCCGACAGGATTTAGGTCGGTGGAGTCCGTGGGGATATTGGCTTGACCTGCAACGGCAATTTGACAAACTCCTCTACACTGAAATTGCCGAACGGCGATCGCAACCTGACCCTTCCCGCACCGATGTCCTCTCTGAACTAATACTTGCTTGCGATGAAACTGGTGAAGCAATGAGCGATCGGGATATCCGCGATATGTTCCCATCATTGTTATTCGGCGGTCAAGATGCATCAGCCACTGCCATAACTTGGTCATTGTACTGGATTCACCGTTTACCTACTGTTCGCGATCGATTACTTCAAGAACTCGATACCCTAGGTGAATCCCCAGATCCGATGAAGATTGTTGCACTACCCTACCTCAGTGCTGTCTGTAATGAAGCCCTACGAATTTATCCGACTCAGGTAGTCACATTTCCCCGATTAGTAGAATCACCAATTCAGGTGATGGACTACGAATTGAGTCCAGGGACAGTAGTCATCGGCTGTATTTATCTGACGCATCAGCGTGAGGACTTATATCCCCAACCGAAGCAATTCCAGCCAGAGCGCTTTCTGGAGCGACAATACTCTCAGTATGAATTTTTACCATTTGGTGGTGGCGCTCGTCGCTGTCCAGGTGAGGTATTAGCGCTTTTTGAAATGAAGCTAGTTTTAGCAACAATTCTCTCACACTACAAACTAGCCCTAGCGCATCCAGAAAAAGTAGAAAAACCCCAGGCTAGAGGTGTTAATTATCCCCCGGCTAGTGGCTTGAAAATGTTAATGCTCAGTCGGCGTGCATCTCAAGAGCGATCGCCACAGTTGGTTAATAATTTTACTTAAATATACAACTAGCTCATAAATATGCAAACCCAACAAACCGATCGACTTCCCTTGACAGATTGTCGTTTTTGCTCGCTGGTTTCTCAAGCTAACGGAGAAGATCCAATTGGTACAGCAGGGACTTACGACCATTGGATAATTATGGAAATTCCACAACCTTGGCCGGAAAATATCTTTGAGGAACATCCGAGAATAAAGCCACTCTTGGGTCTGTTCCAAGAGTTAGTGGTCAAACATGGGGTCAAGCTGCGACCAATGTTAATTGCTCCCGATCGCGAGTACTCCCACCCTGGCTTCACCCGCTTCCTCTACTACTATCGTTCTACGGAGATGTTTTCTCAGTTTGAAAAACAAGAGTTTGTTGTCCCAGATGAGGAAACAACTGCTTTGGTAACGGCAATACTGAAGCAGTTGATGCAACAGCCTAACGATTTATCAAAGTTTCAGCAGTATCAGCAACAAACCAATCACATCCGAGAACTCATGGTTTGCACTCATGCTCAAGTTGACCTTGCTTGTGGCAGATTTGGCACTCCTTTGTATCGGCGATTACGCAAAGAATATGCTCCTGCTTCCAACGGAAAGTTAAGAGTGTGGCAAACAACCCATTTTGGCGGTCATCAGTTTGCCCCGACTCTAGTTGATTTACCCCAAGGATGTTTATGGGGACATTTAGTGCCAGAAGTGCTGGATTTACTGGTACTGCGGAATGGTTCAGTCTCTGACCTGCGTCAGTTCTACCGAGGATGGGCGGGTTTAACTAAGTTTGAGCAAATTGCTGAACGCGAAATTTGGATGGAGTTGGGTTGGAATTGGCTCGATTATTTGAAAGCTGGTGAAGTGCTGGCAAAAGAAGAAGTTCATGAAGAGGATCGTGCTAGCTGGGCTGATGTACGCATTCATTTTGCCGCGATCGATGGCAGCATATCAGGTACTTATGAAGCCAGAGTTGAAGTCAATGGTGAGGTCATGAGTACATTGAACTCAGCAAAAGAAATGGAGTTAGAGGCGGTGAAGCAATATTGCGTTAGCCGTTTAGTGAAGGTTGATTAAACAACAACAATTTGAAAACTTTAAAATGACTGCACAAAAACAATCTCAACTGACAAATGAGATCCTCCAAGGCAATCTCATTCAACTGATGTTCAAGTTATCATTTCCTGGTATTTTCGGAATGTTACTACTAGGCTTGAACACTTTTACTGATGTTTTATTTGCAGGGCAATTTATTGGTGAAACTGCCGTTGCAGCGATCTCCCTTGCATTACCCCTCACAAATATATTAATTGGATTTGCTCTGTTAGTTGGGGTAGGTTCTGCTTCTGTTCTCAGTCGAGCTATTGGTTCTGGAGATATCAAAACCCAGTCTAAAATCTTTGGCAATTTAATCGTAATGAGTGCGATTATCTGTTTTTTTGTCACAACTATTAGCTACACATTTGGTGAAGAATTCATTAGATTCATGGGAGGAAATGGTGAAGTTGCCTCTGCGGGGTCAAAATATTTTAAGACTTATATGCTTGGTTCGGGGTTTTTTATCTTAGCGGTAGCTTCGAGTCAGATTATCAAATCAGAAGGCAGAATCAGACTAGCCACCATATTTTCAGGCATTTTTGTAATCGTTAATATTACCTTAGATATCATATTTGTCAGCGTCTTTCGCTGGGGTATTCAGGGATTAGCCATTGCTAGTGTTGTTGCAATGGTTATTTATAGCATTCTAAATTTAACTTATTTTCTTTTTGGTAAAAGTTCTATCCCAGTCGATCCCAAAAAGTTTGTTCTGGCAATAGACTTACTGCCTGCTATTTTATCAGTGGGAATACCAGCGCTACTTACTCAAGTTATGGGTTTAGTTGATAGTTTTGTGGTTTTGAAATCAATTTCTAATTACGGAACACATAATGATATAGCTTTTTATGGAGCAACACTGAGATTAACTTCATTAGCACACGTTCCTTTAAATGGTTTTACACAAGCCTTGCAACCTGTGATTGGTATAAATTATGGATCTCAAAATTATGAGAGACTCAAAAAAGCTTATTTAACTTTTGCTATTGGTGGAACTACGTTATTAACATTACTTTGGCTCCCTCTACAATTATCCCCAAAAACATTTCTAGTTTGGCTGTTGCCAGACGTTACTTTTAATTACAATGATTTATTAAATTTTCGTATTCTTAGTTTAATAATACTAGTCATACCCTTTACTTCTTTTGGAGCAACTTTATTTCAATCCATAGGAAAGGGTAAAATAGTTACAATTATAATTCTTTTAAATAGTATAGTTATATTCATTCCTCTAGTGCTATTTCTATCAAAAATTATGGGTGTTATGGGTGTATATTGGGGGATTTTAATAACAAACTTTGTAATTCTTTTAATTGCACTAGTCTTGACATTTTTAGAATTTAAGAATTTAACCAAAATGCAAATAGAAAAATACCAATAATCAAATTATTCGGTTATTCAGTACTTGCTATACCAACTTATTAGTTAATAATATAAAACACATTAATAATTATATCAAAATGAACACGACTATTTAGATAGAGCTTTTTTACATTTATTTTAAGAGAGTCAAGTTCTGGCAATAAATAAGTAATTATTGCGACACTTGTATCTAATCGACGAACACCTCTTAGAGGATGTTTGAAAAGTCCTACTGTAGGTATTAAAACGTTCTAGAACCCCCTAAATCCAAAGATTTTGGGTTTGTACAAAGATGTGTGTACGCCGTAGCCTTTTTAAGGGGGGTTAGGGGCGATCGCTAAGTACCTAAAATCACAGCAAAATACTTGTTCATTCATCCTCTTACTGCAAGAGTTACACGTTTGTTTTTGTTAATAACAGTACCACCCATCATAACCTTGCCTAATTCTGCTGGAGTTGCATAAGAAGCGCGATCGCTCATCCGCCCTCGCATATAAGGGTCAAGGGACAAGTAAATCGTGCGGGTGAGTATTTCTGACTCTCCCAGTTCTGGAATTGCCGTTTTGACAAGAGCAAAATCGCTCTCTTTGGGTTCTGCGATCGGGTAATTTTTGAGCAGAATTTGTTGGTTCTAGGAATCAGACATAGATGCTTCCTTTTTTTGATAGATTGCTTTATCGATCGTATAGCGGAAGAAAAGGAAGTGCGATCGCTATTAAATTACCCGAACAAGGTTGTTAAAACAAATAATTCGTGGGTTGCAAGATAGCCGGCTTTTTTAATAAGTTAGGTATCTGACCACCGCACCTTGTATTAAAAATGTTGCTTTGGAGAATACAGGAATGCGATCGCCTCCGACCGACCCAAGATCGTCGCTTCATTGCAGAAAACTGCATAATTAACGAATACTTGCTTATTTCTTATTTAAAGGTGCAGTTCTATTAGATACTTAAGTAATCTATATAAATAGCACCCTATGACTAGACAATACGGATTACACAAGTGTTTGCAGTTCGGATTGGCAAGTGTACTGGGCTACTTAGTTGTCAGTATCTTTACTGCTAAAACTCAGGCGCAGCAAAGCAATATCATACCCGATAACACACTTGGCGCTGAGTCCTCTCAAGTTATAGACAACTTTCAGGGACAACCCATAGAAGTAATTACTGGTGGTTCAACTCGCCAAATCAATCTATTTCACAGCTTTCAAGAATTTAATATCAGCGAGGGACGGGCGGCGTATTTCTTCAGTCCTAGCGCAAATATCCAAAATATTCTAGCACGAGTGACAGGTAATAACCGTTCAGAAATTTTGGGGATACTCGGTACATTTGGTAATTCTAGCCCAAATTTATTTTTGATAAATCCCAATGGCATTGTGTTTGGGAAAAATGCCAGTTTAGATGTACAAGGTTCCTTTGTGGGAACGACTGCGAACGGTTTGCAGTTTGGCAATCAAGGGGTTTTTAGTGCCATAAATCCCCAAGCTGTGCCGTTGTTGACTATTAATCCTTCAGTATTGCTGTTTAATCAAATCCAAGTAAATGGGGGAATTATCAATCAATCTCAAACACCTGTAGCGATTAATCCCATCGGTGGATATCTTAGGGGTTTGCAAGTTGCTGATGGTAAAAGTTTGCTGCTTGTTGGTGGAAATATCAATATTGATGGTGGTGGAATTCAGGCTCATGGCGGAAATGTTGAGTTAGCAGGTTTGGCTGCACCGGGAAATGTGGGATTGAATATTGCGGGTGATAATCTGGGTTTAGTTATATCTGAGAATGTGGAACGCGCCGATGTTTCGTTGAGTAATGGCGCAGAAGTCAATGTTCGCGGTGAGGGTGGCGGAAATATCAACATTCAAGCTCGAAATGTAAATTTAGCAGGGCAAAGTAAACTAAAAGCGGGAATAGATATAGGTTTCGGTACTCCAAATAGTAAAGGTGGAGATATTAATATTAATGCGACAGGAGATACAACGTTAATAGATAAAGGTTTCATCGCTAACGTAGTGCAAGAAAAAGCATTTGGTCAAGGTGGCGATATCAATATTATGACTGGGACATTGACGTTACAAAATGCTGGACAAATCAATGCTAGTCTCTATGGACAAGGTAATGCAGGAAATGTAAATATCAATGCTCAAGGTGCTGTTACTGTTGCAGGTCAAAAAGATGATTTGAATAGTGGAATTAGTAGCTTTGTATTCACAGGAGCAACAGGTAATGGTGGTAATATCAATATCAAATCTAGCTCTTTTGCACTAAGTAATCATGCTTACCTTAATACTGATATTTTAGGACAAGGTAATGGTGGTAATATTCAAATCACGACAGGTACGCTAAAAGCTACCAATGGAGGCGATATTCATAGCATTATCTTTGGCAAAGGAAACGCTGGGAATATCAGCATTAATGCCCTTGATAATATAGCCTTCGATACTAAGAGCGATGTTAGTAGTAGTGTGTCCCAAGAGGGGGTAGGTAACGGAGGAAATATTTACCTGAAAACAGGTTCACTATCGTTAACTAATGGCAGTGAAGTATCGACTGAATCAGGACAAGGTAATGCCGGAAATATTACCGTTGAAGCCTCTGATAATGTTAAGCTAGATGGCGTTTTTATCGACGCGGGTAAGTTTGACCTTAATAATAAGAATTATGATTCGTTTAGTGGTTTGAAAGGCAACTTAAACATTGGAGGTGTCGGAAAAGCAGGAAACATTCAAGTTACTACAGGATCGCTTTCTGTTACTAATGGTGCCGAAATATCTAGCTTTACTGCTGGAGTTGGAAATGCAGGAAATATCACTATTAATGCCCGCGATAATGTCACACTTTCAGGTTTTGGAGGGAGAATGAAATATGGCAGTACACTATCAACTTTCGGTATTGAGAACGCGATAGGTAATGGTGGTGATATTCGCATCACTGCAAGTAATTTACTACTGAAAGATGGTGGGCAACTAAATGCTAGTAACGGCGGACAAGGAAATGGAGGTAATATCTTTCTTGATGTTGGCAATACTATTACTTTTGATGGAATTGGCGGTGATGGTTTATCTAGTCGTGCCACTATGGAAGCATACAATGGTAACGCCGGAAATATTCAAATTGAAACAGGATCGCTGTTTTTCACAAATGGCGGTGCAATATCTTCTTCACATGACGGAGGAAAAGGTAATGGTGGGAATATCAGCATCAATGCTCGTGATACCGTAAATTTTGATGGTGTCGTCAAGGGTGTAACTTTGAGTATTGGTAAAATTATTGATGCAAAGAGTGGTTTATTTAGTTTATTGGCGAGTGGTGAAGGTAAAGGAGGTGACATCGAAATTACAACAGGGTCACTTTCCGTCACCAACGGTGCAACCATTGCTGGAAACTCAGGTGGACAGGGAAATGGAGGCAATATCACCATCAATGCCCGTGATACAGTAACTTTGGATGGTGGGAAAAATAGTTTAATTACTTCCATAGGCAGTCCTACGGTAAGCAGTAGCACGGGTAACGCTGGGAATATTCGGATCAACGCCAGAGAATTATTTATAAAAAATGGTGGTGAACTCGCCGCTTTTAGTAGTGGTCAAGGTGATAGTGGCAATATCTTTATCGATACCCGCGATGCTGTAATTATCGATGGTACTACTGGCAATAAACCGACTGGCGTTTTTAGTGATTTGTTTGCTGGAGTTGGCAAAGGTGGGGATATTCAAATTACAACCAATTCCTTAACACTAAGCAACGGTGGACAACTTGCTGCTAGCAGTTTTGGCAAAGGTAATGCAGGTGACATTATAGTTAATGCTGGTGATGCTATTGGCATTGATGGTGTCGGTAGGAATGGAAATTCAAGCGGTGTTTTTACTACCTTAGAAGTTGAAGCTGAAGGTAGAGGAGGCAATATTAACCTGAAAGCAGGTTCTTTGTCTTTAACTAATGGTGGAATAGTTAATGCTAGTACTTCTTCTAAAGGTAATGCAGGTGATATTACCATTGATGCACGCGATCGCATTTTAATTGACAGTGTTGGCACCACAGGTTCTTCTAGCGGTGTTTTTAGTACTGTTAATTCAACTGCTGTAGGCAATGGAGGCAATATTAATCTGACAACAGATTCTTTATTTTTAAATCGCGGGGGAATCAGTTCAAGCAGCTTTGGGCAAGGAAAAGCCGGAGATATTAATATTAATTCTGTTTCCACAACGCTTGATAACAAAGCATCTATTGCTGCAATAACTAACTCTGGTGATGGTGGAAATATTAATTTAACTGCCAGCGATCGCTTATTATTGCGTAACAGTAGCCAAATTTCGACCACCGCAGGTACAGCGCAATTAGGTGGCAATGGTGGTAACATCGATATCAATTCAAAATTTATCATTGCCATTCCCGAAGAAAACAGCGATATTACAGCCAATGCTTTCACCGGAACAGGTGGAAACGTCAAAATCAATTCTCAAGGTATCTTCGGTATCGAGTCGCGGACAAAGCCAACGGAAAGAAGTGATATTACCGCCAGTTCAGAACGAGGCGTTGCAGGTGCGGTTAATATCAACGCACCCGATACAAGTTCCATCAAAAATAGCTTCACCGAATTACCTCCAGTCATTGATACTAATGCACTCATCGCTAATAGTTGCATTTCACGCAGCACTAAGCGACAAGAAAACTCTTTTACCATCACAGGTTCCGGTGCTTTGACTAGCAATCGTCCTGGGGTTTTGGTTTCTAACTATACAACTGGGGAAGTCAGAGGTGTTGAAACTACATCCCGTCCCTGGAAGAAAGGCGATGCAATTATCGAACCGCAAGGTTTATATCGGCTAAATAATGGACAGATGCTATTAAGTCGAGAATGTTCTAATTAATGTTATGTAGGAATCCGGTTTGATTTCTGGAAAAATTTAAGTGTATGTAGGGTCAATACGGTTTGGATAAGATCCCCCCGCCTGTGGCGACCCCCTTTTTAAGGGGGTAGAAGACGGTTATAAGCCCCCCTTTTTAAGGGGGGTTGGGGGGGATCTTCGAGGAATAAACACCTTAACCAAACCGTATTGGGAGTTAGGGGATATTTGCTGAATTTAGATTCCCGACTTTTAAAAAAGTTGACTATCTAAGTTGCAACTTTTAGTTAACGTAAGGAACGTGGATTAAATAAAGTGTAAAAGTAGCACCATTCTCCGTTCCATCAGAATTGCAGATTATTAAATTTGCATTCCTAAGTGCCATTCCGTTTTAGTCTTAGGTAGTAGGCAAAACCATGCTT
The DNA here is from genome assembly GCF_002245975.1 of Nostoc sp. 'Peltigera membranacea cyanobiont' 213. Classification (NCBI taxonomy): domain Bacteria; kingdom Bacillati; phylum Cyanobacteriota; class Cyanophyceae; order Nostocales; family Nostocaceae; genus Nostoc; species Nostoc sp. 'Peltigera membranacea cyanobiont' 213. Next base: position 16,805 of record NZ_NOLI01000108.1, read on the forward strand.
TGACGCACAGTACGCTTGCGATCGCTTTTACGAATTCCTCCAGCCATCTGATATTCGTGGCTATTACTACCATATTTATAAGCAATTCCACGCAATATTTTTTCAGAATAGTCTGCCAAATCTTCTTCATTTTCTACGATTTGGGTCAGTAAGATATCGATAGTAGAAAGGGTGGTATTGTATTCTTCAAGAGATTTTCGGAGGTTTTCAATTTTGTCAGTATAATCTTTAACTGTCAAACCCTCGCCTACGTCTAGAGTTGGATTGATAGACTTAATACTTGCTAGACGTATCCCAGCTTTGCTGAGAACACGTGAACTGCGTTTTGGTCTTGCCATAATTAATACTCACTTTTTACATTTCTCATAACTCCATACTGAACAATTGTTTAAAAGGTTGTCATACGTAGAATTGTTGATTTTTTAACAAAACTAAAAATTAATTAATTTACAGCAGTTTCTACGTATTTAAACTACATCTCTTATTGGGTAGGTATCCCCAGTCCCAGGTGTCAACTTAAGTCCAAGCAAATAGAATTGCTTCTGGCACATTGCATGTAGCTTGCTTTGACCTAGTAGTACGCGGCTACACAAGTCTAGTCCGCCTCCTCGGACTAAGTAAAGAAAAATTAAGAGGATGTTTGAAAAGTCCTGTTGTAGGTATTAAAAGTTTTAGATCCCCCTAAATCCCCCTTAAAAAGGGGGACTTTAAGAGACTTTTGCCCCCCTTTTTAAGGGGGGTTGGGGGGATCAAAAGCTTATGGGACTTCCAACAAATAAATTACCCAATCTTGTGGGGTGGGCAACATGAGCGCCCATATACAAAGGCGCTCATGTTGCCCACCCCACAAGAAGTAGTTGAGTATTTTTTTATTTCGAAGTGCCTATGAAGCAACTCTAGAAGACTTGTGTGTACAATGTAGCTTTTTAAGGGGGGTTAGGGGGGATATAAAAGTGCCTAAAATTACAGTGAAATACTTATTTATTCAACCTTTAAGGGTTTAAAACCCACAGAGGTGAGTAAAGTTTAGTGTAGATGCGGTTTATAACCGCCCTTTTAGTATTAAGTTGACACAAATAGAAATTCTTTATAACGTCAAGGCGAAAGCTGCTACAGACTGCGCGAAACACGGAAATGTGAAGGCGGAAGCTGCTACAGGGAAGGCGGAAGCTGCTACAGGGAAGACGGAAGTTGCTACAGGGAAGGCGGAAGCTGCTACAGGGAAGGCGGAAGTTGCTACAGGGAAGGCGGAAGTTGCTACAGGGAAGGCGGAAGCTGCTACAGGGAAGACAAAACAAAAAAACGTCAACCCTGAAGGCGTAGTTTTGCATAAGTCCTATTTATTTATCGCTAAAATTCAAACAAACGGGAAAACTGGTGGCTACTTATCAAAATGGTTGATAGCGGACTGAAAAACTAAAACCATTATCTTGTAGCGAAGTACCGCGATCGCTTGTTCCCATAAATGGTATACCATAATCTGCACGCAATACTAAACCATTTAAAGGTTGCCAGTTTAAACCTAAACCCAGACTAGCAATGGTTTGTGGGTCGGCATTAATAGCGCGATTGTTCCAAGCTGTGCCGATGTCAACGAATGGTATTAGCTGTAAAGTTTGCACATTTGATGTCAGGGGAATACGAACTTCCACACCTCCAACTACCCCATTGTCAGCAACAATTTGGTTTTGACGATAACCGCGCACTGTATCCACTCCGCCAATGCTAATTTTTTCCAGCGACAGTAAGGAATCAGGAGTGAGTTGAGTGTTAACTTTAGCCAACATCAAGATGCGGGGAGATAGCCGTTGCACCCATTGAAATTGTCCCACCCAGGAAAAAAAACGCCCATCAGTACCACTATCATTAACGGTTGCATCAAAACCACCAATCCCAAAACTAAATTGCGATCGCGCCGCTAAAACACTGTTAGCATTACGTTGTAACCAATCTTGGGAAAAGCGAATTACCGTAACTTTTGATTTTCCATTTTCCGGCCCTTCAGTAAAAGAAAAGGGGATATCATTAAGGATGAAGGTTTGGCTACGTCGTAAATCAAATGCTAAACGGAGAGCAAATTCGTTGTTTGGGGTGTGAGTAAGCGGTTGACGCACGTTAAAAGAAAGGGTTTCGGCTTCGCTGCGAATATTTAAATCGCTAAACTTGCTTTCAATAATCCGGCTACCACTGTTACTGTAGCGAACACCAATGGTTCCATCTAGGGCGTTAAACGGAATAGAATAATTAATATTGTAAATGTCTAAACCTTCACTAGCGGCATATTCAGCATTAAATTTATCCCCAAACCCTAATAAATTATCGTGAGCAATAAAAACAGTCCCTTGTTCTGAACCAACACTAGGCGATTGGTCATTTGCAAATATTACCCCAGCGTGAAATGCTGGCGATTCGGTAATTGTCACCTGTAAAATATTGTTACCTGGGGTGCTACCTGCGGTTAACTCAGCATTGACTCGTTTAATAGCAGGGTCAAGTTGTAATAATTGCAATGCTTCTTCAAGGCGTTTTTGATTTAAAGGCTTACCCGCCAATCGCGCAATCCGGGAACGCACGTATGCAGTTTGCAATCTTTTTAACCCTAAAATGGAAATTCCTTCAAGTTCGCCTTCCACAACTTGAATTTGCACAACACCGCTAGCGATATCTTGATTGTTGGGAATAAATGCACCACTGCTAATATAGCCATTATCAACATAGAGTTTGGTGATTTGCGATCGCAGTTGCAATAACTGCTCAAATGTGATGTCTTTATTTTCTAAGGGCTGTTTTAACTTGATGATTTCATCTTTTAATACAGAATAGCCTGTGACTTGGATTTCTTTGACATGAAAACTTTCACCACTAGGAAAAGTAGTATCGGGTAAATTTTCTGGTTGGGGTGATGGGAGTATAGGGATATTTTGTGCAGGTGGCGTGGGAGGAATATTTGGTGATGGTAATGGTTGAGGAATAGTTTCTTCTACTTTCCCTGGAATATTAGGGGGAATTGTTACTCCAGATGGGGGCGTAGATTGGGCAAATGCTGCAAGTGGAGTGATGCTAATACAAGAAAATGAAATGAAAAAAAGCTGTTTAAAGCGGAGGGAGAAACCCATTGTTTATCTATTATTTATAAAGTTTATCCTAGATCCTCCTAAATCCCCCTTCAAAAGGGGTACTTTGATTCTTCCCCCTTTTGAAGGGGGGTTAGGGGGGATCGACAAGTGCCTAAAATCACAGCTAAATACTTTTAAAACATCCTTTGAAAGACAGATAATTTACGCTATTTTTATTTAAGATTGGGACACTATACTTTCCACATCTACAGCCGAACACCGTCGGAGATCGTCGCAAGTATACGCTATTACTGAGCCATCAGGCTCAACAGAAAACAAAAAATTATCAGCAGCATAAGTAGGGTGTCTTCTGGAAGTTCCAGGATAAACAGGGTTATATCCCAATAAAACTAAGCCTTGAGGAGATGATTTGAGGTTAATTTCCTGGTCTACAACCTGACTTCTATTTATTCTAGAGTCAAAATATCTAGTTCTCATCATTCCAGAATATCCCTTCATCACCAGGACACTTTGATAGACAACTCCATCAACGCTATATCTAAGACTCCAACTTCCGTAAAGCGGAGAATTTGCATCTACGAGTTGCGCGATCGCATAAGATGAAGATTGAGAAGTATTGGGTGTTTGTGCTAAAACATCTCTGCCATTTGCTGACTTGATACCAAATAATCCAATTCCAGCTACTAAAATTGCAATGGAAGCAGTTTGTTTGAAAGTTGGTAACAGAGATTTTGCTAAAAGTGTGTTAGAAACTAGTGTAGAAAACATAATCAACCTCTCAATCTGAGTTAAAAAAATAACGATACCTTCATCAGCAACGGTTAATAAATTGATGGTTTTGTTATTTTTCGATTCATGAACCGTTTCTTTAATACTCAGATTATGAGAAACCACTAGGTAATGCGTTCACCTTTCACGCAGATATAAGTGCAGAATTTATCTTGTGCGATCGCATGATGGTGCATACTATTTTGCAGAAAACTGCACACTTTTAAAAACTTCAGTTTTTGATGCTGATTTCTGGTAATTTAAACAATAAAAGCTAAATACCTATTTTCTATATAGGAACCCGGTTTGATTGCTGAAAATATACGTAGTAACGCATCAAACCCGTGATAATAGTGCGTTAGGAACTCCGTTCTAACACACTCTACAATACCTAATTTCGTTCAAAAATCAAATAGTAATCCTATATACGTATACACATGAATACCAAAAATAAATATTTTAAAATATTATTCTCAGCGCGGCGGTGGATGCAGATATTGCTGAAAGTCGGAAGTTTCTGCAAGAGGCTAATTTATTTTGCTACTCAGCAACACCAAAAACCAAATCGGCATCCCAAATTTATTAAAGGATTATTTTTGACAACTTTACTGATATCTCTTTTACTTGGACAAGTCGTATCTGCACAAACTCCAAATATTACTTCCCTAGTTGAACAAGGAATTAAAGATTATGAGGCGGGGAATTTTTTTAATGCAATCAAACATTGGCAAGAAGCATTAAATCAAGATAAAAATAATCCGTCAGCTACGGCGGTTGTAAATGAAAATTTGGCGCGTGCTTACCAACAAATAGGAGAAAATAAAACAGCGATCGCATCGCTATCGGCGGCAATTAATGACTATAGTGCGGTAGGAAATATCCAACAAGTGGGACGGATGAAGTCAGAGCTAGCCCAAGTTTACAGCAATTTGGGACAACCCCGCAAAGCGATCGCACTTTTGTGCGGCAAACTGGTCGATAAGTCGAAAATCCCAGAAAATAAACTGAGTCAAGAAGTAAAATGCACTCCAGAAAGTGCTGCACAAATCGCCACAAAATACAACGATAAAAGCGGTAAAGTTGCAGCTTTAGGAATTCTCGGTGAAGCATATCGCTTAATTGGAGATTACGACCAAGCAATTGAATATTTACACCAAGCACAACAACTTTATCCAGCTTACGACTTTTTGGTGTTAAATAGTTTGGGTAATGCTTACAAAAGTCGCGCTCAATTGCGAGAGTTACAAGCCGATTCTGCAAATAAAGCTGGTATTATTAGTAAAGAAAATGAATTTACTCAAAAGTCTCTAGAAGACTATAGGCACGCTCACGAATATTTTCAGAAAAGTACACAACTCGCCAGCGACCAAAAACAAACTTTAGCTAAGATGCGAGGATTGTTAAATTTAATTCAGTTGGCTTCCCAGACCAATAGAAGCAAAGTTATGAACGATCGGGAATTTAACAAAACTGTTGACGATGCTTTAAAGGTTCTTGAAATTCTACCCGATTCAGCGACAAAAGTCTATGGAGCAATTGATTTAGCATACTTGCAGTCAGATGCTAAAGGAACTTCGCCTTTTACTTACTGTCCAAATAGCCGGATTTTACCCGATGCAGATGTATTAAGTTTGCTACACAAGTCAGTAGCGACTAGTAAAAATTTACAAGATAATCGCCTACTTTCTTATTCTAACGGCGCTTTGGGTCATTTCTGGGAATGCGAACCAAAGAAGGAAACAGAAGCATTAAAATATACTCAAACTGCAATAGTCGCAGCAGATAATAAGTTAAGTGCAAAAGATAGCTTGTATTTGTGGGAATGGCAAGCCGGACGGATTTTAGATAAACAGAATCGAAAAGAAGATGCGATCGCATCTTATCAACGAGCATTTGATACCCTAGAAGATATCCGCAGCGATATCTTAACCGCCGAAAGGGATGTACAGTTTGACTTCCGCGATGTTGTGCGACCATTGTATCGGACATTGGCACAGTCGCGGCTCGATTTGCTTGCAGTTGGTGCGATTGCAGATGAACGACGCGCCAAAGAATTATCAGAAGTAGTTACAACCATTGATGCTTTGAAACTAGCAGAATTACAAAATTATTTTGGCAATGATTGCATTTTAAGTGCCTTGAATCCCAAACCAGTGGGAGAACTCCTTAAGGATAATAGTGTAGCGTTTCAGAATACTGGGTTTTTGAGTTCCATAATTTTAGAGGGCAAAACCGGGATATTATTGCAGTTACCCAATCAGGCAACTAAATTTAAATGGATTGAAGATTCCAATCAAGAAGATACAAACAAAATAGTTAGCAGCAACACGCTACAGAAAAAAATTGCCGAGTTTCGCACAGGACTAGTTAAAGGAGAAGAACTAATTAACTACGATACAACAACTGCCGCACAGCTTTATGATTGGATAATTCGCCCCTTTGCCGAGGATATCAAACCGGAGAAAATCAAAACCCTAGTATTTATTCAGGATGGGTTTTTGCGTAGTGTGCCAATGGCAGCCCTTTATGACAACCAAGAACACAAATATTTAGTCGAAACTTATGCCATTGCAACAACCCCCAGTTTACGACTTAGCACACCCAAAGCAAGCGATCGCAGTCCGCAAAAAGCGTTAATTTTGGGTTTGACGGAAACAGCCACAATCGACGGGAAGATTTTTGATGCGCTTTCTGCTGTTCCTGATGAAATTAGTGCAATTAAAGGTATATTTCCTCGTCATACCGACCTCATCGATGAAAACTTTTTTCCCGAAAGCTTTCAAAAAACACTTGACAAAAGCACATATCCAATTATTCACATAGCTAGTCACGCTCAATTTGGGATCATTCCTGAAGACACCTTTATTGTCACAGGCAAAAACCAAAAACTTACCATCGGTCAATTAGAGAACTCACTACGAAACCTCAACAGCAAATCGGATAGTGTCGAACTACTGACATTGACTGCATGTGAAACTGCATTTGGTGACGATCGCGCCACACTAGGGTTAGCTGGAGTTGCCTTGCAAGTTGGGGTAAAAAGTGCGATCGCATCTTTGTGGAGTGTCACAGATGAATCAACATCGGAATTAGTCAAAGCATTTTACACCAACTACCGCAACGCTGGCATGAGTATTGCGGAAGCGTTGCAAAAAGCCCAAATTAGAATGATTCATGCTAAGAAATTATCGCCATCCGAAATAAATCCCAGCTATGATAATCCTGCGTATTGGGCACCAATGATTGCGATCGGTAATTGGCTTTGAAAGTCACATCCTCTCTACTGACATTCTCGACTGAGTACCAACTGTCCATTAGCCAGTCGATAAAGCCCTTGTGGTTCAATAATGCGATCGCCTTTTTTCCAAGTCCGCGATGTTGGTTGAACGTTACGCACTTCACCAGTTGAATATACAGAAATTAATCCATTCCCTGGACTATTACGTAAAGCACCAGAACCAGTGATGAAGAATGTACCCCCTTCCTTGGAACTGCGGGAAACGCAACTATTGGCGATGAGTGCATTAGTGTCGATGACGTTTGGAGCTACTTGAGTAAAGCTATTTTGAATAGAATTGGTATCGGGTGCGTTAATATTTGTGATACCGGAAACGCCTAATTGCGAACTTGCAGTAATATCGCTTTTATCTGTTGGCTTTGTCCGCGACTCGATACCGAAAATACCCTGCGAGTTGATTTGAACGTTTCCACCAGTTCCAGTGTATGCATTGGCGCTGATGTCGCTGTTTTCTTTAGGGATGGCGACGATATATTTAGAGTTGATATTGATGTTACCGCCATTGCCACCTGCTTCTGCCCTACCTGCGGTGGTTGAAATGAAAGCGCCATCGCGCAAAAGTAATAAATCAGCGATGTTGAGGGTGATGTTACCACCATTACCTGCATTTGTTGAAGAAGCGATCGCACTACTTTTTCCCAGAATTTCCAGAAAATTAGCATTAATTCTAATATCTCCAGCGTCACCCGTACCGAGGCTGCCGGAAATAATTTGGGCACGATCACTTATATCAAGATTATTGGTAGTAATATCTATATCACCACCTTTCCCCTTAGCCCCTTCCTGAACTGATGATGTTATACCAGTTGCCAACTCACTATCTGAACCAATCAGGCTAATGTTATCAGCTTGTACAGTTAAATTACCCGCATTTCCATTTCCAAAAGTTCCTGATGATATCTCCGATTGTTCTTGTACATTTAATAGTTGCGTTTTGATGCTGATATTGCCTGCGTTACCCTTAGCTTCATGGTTAACCTGAGTTCTGATACTACTACTTCCGCGTAAATCAATTTGACTCGCATTAATCCCAATATTTCCGGCATTACCTTGATTGAATGTGCTGGCAGAAATTCCTCCGTTATTGCTGAGGTTTAAGCGTCCAGTTGTAACGTCAATGCTTCCCCCAGAACCAATTCCCCCATTTTGCAATTCCGCAAATAAACCTGATGGTGCAAATGAACCATCTAGTCGTTCCACACCAACCCCAGTAATATCAATAAAATCAGTGGCACGAACCACCAAATTACCCCCTTGTCCCCGTCCTCCTAACACTGAGGTTGATATGTTTCCACCATTACTCAACCGCAACCGTTCCGTGTCAATAGTTATCGTGCCACCTCTTACATCTGCATTACCTCCAATCACATCTGAGGATAAGTCACTCATATCAGGAATACCGCCGAACCGAGACAGAAATTCTTGTAGCTGAGGCTGAGAAAAATTTGTTTCTGCACGAGGTACGAAAACAAACCCGTCGACTTCTATATCCTTGGCGCGAATAGTAATATTTCCAGCATTACCACTTCCTCTACTGGATGAGGTGTTTATATGTCCTCCTTCAGTTAGGGAGAGTTGAGGCGTTTCTATCGTTACATTACCACCATTTCCTGAGCCAATAGAAGTACCACTTGATACATAACTGTTGCCGCTTATTCCTACGTATTCACTAGCTTTAATCAAAATGTTAGCTGCATTTGCACCGCTAAAGGTATTCGTTGTGAGATTACTCCCATCTTTGAGATTGACTCGCTGGGTTTCAATGGTGATATCCCCTGCTGTTGCTGGAGTTGTACCTGTGAGTGATAAAAAAACACCTGTAGATATATAACTTTTAGTCACCTCAACCGCATTTTGAGCCTGAATGGAAATAGAACCAACATTTCCACCACCAGATGCAAATGCTGTCACTCCCCCCCCTGATAAATTGTTTTGAACTCGCAAAGTGCCCGTTTCAATTTGTATATTCCCTGTTGAACCAGAGCCATTACTGGATAACCCTAAAGAGCCGTTATTAGTGATATTGACGGCATCTGTAGCTCGCACTGTCAAGTTTCCTCCATTACCTGCACCGTTATTGTAAACCTGGATAAAGCCGCCATTGACGTTAACCGACTCCGTAGCATTGAAGGTGAGATTCCCTCCATTGCCTTTCCCATTGCTAGATGTAGAGATTCCAACAAGATTTTCTGGTGTTCCATCTCCGGTAATTGTGATTTTCCCGGCATTGATAGTAACATCACCACCTGCACCAGTATCATCACTGCTGGAAAAAATGGAACTGCTGCTAGCAAGAGTTACTGCATCGCTGGCTTGAATTTGAATATCACCACCCCTTGCTGCACCAGAAGTAGCGCTCACAATTTGAGAGTCATTGCCTAAATTAAATTGAGTCGCATCAACAACAATTGAGCCACCATTGAAACTAAATAGATAAGAACGGTTTCCGTTTAGGGCAATTTTTCCGCCAAATAACTCAATTCCACTATTTCCACCTGTAGCGGCAATTCTTCCATTCGTTAAGTTAATGGGTGCCCGTCCGAAATTTTCTGGTAACTTAAAACCCAATGAGGAGTTATTAACATTCAGCCCAACGGTTGTATCTCCACTGACTGCGCCCAATTTCACTTGTCCATTTTGAGTAAACAAATAACTACCATCTAAGGTAATTTCACCGCCTATAAGTGCTAGGGTGCTACCAGAGCCAACATACAAAGCATTAACTGCTTGGTTAGTAATACTTCCTGGTTGGGAACCAAACTGCAAGCCAATTGGTACATTAATAGCCAACAACGGCGGCGCTTGCGGATTTGTGGCACTAAACTCTACCCCATTGGGAAAGATTAAGCTATTTGCAGTTGTCCCCACAAATGAACCCTGCACATCTAAACTGGCATTTTTCCCAAACACAATCCCATTGGGATTTAGCAAAAACAAATTTGCACTACCCAATACCCCCAATCTCCCGAAAATATTTGATGAGTTACCACCAGTAACCCGAGAAAAGATATTTGTTATCCCTTCTGGATTGGCGAAATAAACGCCTCGACCAACGCCGACATTAAAATCTTGAAAGCTGTGAAATAAGTTAGTGCCACGAGCCGCACCGCCATCGATAATGTCATTTTTTTGATCGAAAGGAATGACTTGCGATCGCTCTTTGCTAAGGGTGTTGTCGGGAGTTAACTGAGCAAAACTAGGATGAATAGAAACTGCTAATGCTCCCACCCACCCCAACCATCCCGCGACGCTAAACCGCAAAATTTTCATAATTTTTATTAGCCTATTTTTCTGTAAGACTCATATCATGTCCGCTTGATT
>NZ_NOLI01000109.1:0-26831 GCF_002245975.1 Nostoc sp. 'Peltigera membranacea cyanobiont' 213
AAATGATTATCATTATTGTTTAAAATTGGATTCTTGGTTTTTGTTGATTAATTTATTCTTTGGAAGTCCCTTAGAAGGAATTTCTCAACCAGGAGAAGCGCTAAAAGCTATTAAAGAACAACTCAGGAGTATCCCAAATCATGGCATTGGCTATGGGGTACTGCGTTATCTAAATATGGATTCTTCGATAACTACACAATTGCAAAATCTTCCCCAACCAGAGGTGAGATTTAATTACCTGGGTCAGTTTGATCGACTTCTACCTAAATCATCACAGTTTAAGCTGGTCAACCAAACTGTAGGTATTAGCCGCAGCCTGCAAGATAACCGCCGCTATTTGATAGATATTAACGGATTTGTACTTGGGGGTCAGCTGCAACTAGAGTGGACGTACTGCGAACAGATACATCGACCAACGACCATTGAACAACTAGCTCAAGAGTTTATCAAGGCATTGCGATCGCTGATTACCCATTGTCAATCTCCTGAAGCGGGAGGTTATACACCTTCTGACTTTCCAGAAGCAAACTTGAGTCAAAAAGACCTAGAACAGTTCCTAACAAAAATCAACCGAGGGAGCGGCAAGACAAGCAAATGAAAACAGAAAATGTTCAAGATATCTACGAACTCTCTCCGGTGCAGAATGGTATTCTATTCCACAGTTTGTACGCGCCTGAAACAGGACTTTATTTGATCCAGTTTAGCTTTACTCTGCGTGGTCATCTCGATATTGTTGCTTTTGATCGTGCTTGGCAAGAAGTAACAGCTAGACATACAATTTTACGTACTAGCTTCTATTGGCAAGAAATTGACAAACCACTACAAGTTGTACATCAACAAGTCAAAGTGCCGCTAGAGCAGTACGATTGGCGGGGAATAGATCCAGTTGAACAAGAAAAGACTTTAAGTAGTTTTCTTGTCAGCGATCGCCAAAAGGGTTTTGATATTTCTCAAGCCCCACTGATGCGTTTAACAGTGATTCGTCTCGCAGAAAATACTTACCAATTTGTGTGGAGCAAACACCATTTAATTTTGGATGGGTGGTCAGGCTCGTTGCTGCTCGAAGAAGTCTTTCAAATATACAAAAAGCTTTCTCAAAGTCAACATATTTTTTTAGCACCCTGTCGTCCCTTCAAAGACTACATTGCCTGGTTGCAAAAACAAGACTTATCTAAAGCTGAGGTGTTCTGGCGGCAGATGCTCAATGGTATAAAAGCTCCAACTCCTCTTACTTATCTGGAACTCGAAAACTTGTCTAGCCAAGAAGAGAAATATGATGAGCAACAAATCAAGATATCAGCAGTAACTACCGAAATACTACAGTCGTTGGCACGGCAGCATCAACTGACGCTGAACACACTATTTCAAGGAGCTTGGGCTATCCTCTTGAGTCGTTACAGTTGTCAAAGCCAAGTAGTCTATGGTTGCGGTGTTTCTGGTCGTCCAGTAGACCTAGAGGGAGTAGAGTCGATGGTCGGGGTGTTCATTAACACTTTGCCAGTTTGTGTCAAGTTAAATTCTGAGCAGTATTTACTGGCATTTTTAAAGGAACTTCAGGCTCAACAGGTTAAGATGCGTCAGTACGAGTACAGTCCACTAGTAGAGATTCAAGGGTGGAGTGAAGTGCCACGAGGAATGCCTTTATTCAAGAGCATTGTGGTGTTTGAAAACTACCCAATGACTAAGGTTTTACAGAACAATGAGGAAGATTTAGAGTTGCTTGAACTGACTGGTTTTTACAAGACAAACTATCCCCTCAATGTTATTGGGTATCCAGGATCGGAATTAGTGATTGGAATTAATTACGATTGTCAGCTTTTCGATGCTGCCACAATCACCGGAATTCTTCAGGATATTGAAATATTACTCAAAAGTATAGCAAATAATCCTCATATACGCCTTCAGGACTTATCTTTGTTGACATCAAATCAGCAGAAGTTAGCGTCAATGTTAGAAAAAGAGATTACCTTTAGCTTTGTTTAGAATAATTAAGCACATATATAAATCAAAAAAAGATAAATAAAATTATGATCGTTTCCACCGAAATAGAACGTCGATATAAACTTTCAAGCAATGAATTTCAAATAGAATATGTTCAAAAGAGAAAACCAGTTATTATCTCAGGTGTCATTCCCAGTTGGAATAGTTATGATAAATGGTCAATAGAATATTTCAAAAATCTCTCTTCTCATGTAAAAATTTATGCTAAAAAGTTTAGTAGTACTCAAGGAATACAAGTATCTAGCGTCACTATCGAAGAATATGCAAAAATAATAAATGACTTTGAGAAAAATCCTCATGATAATGACTTACCGCCTTATTGTCATGACCTGCCATTATTTAGTTTAATACCTGCACTAATAGAAGATGTTCAACCGTTTCCTCTAGATTATTTGCCAAAATGGTACCATTTTAAATGGTGGCGTTACTGTCAATTTTTTATCGGTTCTTCTCAAAGCATTACCCCACTACATTTTGATTGCCTTCTGACTAACAATATTTTTTTTCAAATTGTTGGTCGAAAACAATTTACTATATTACAGCCTGAAGATGCAAAATATTGTTATCGTCAAGGTTGGCGATGGTTTCTGATCGATCCAGAAAAGCCAGATTATAATAAATATCCTCAATACAAATATGCAAGACCAATTAAATTTATCGTCAATCCTGGCGATATTTTATATATGCCTCCCGGTACACTGCATCATGTTAGAAGTTTAGATACATCGATTTCTTTTAATATTGATTGGCACACTAGCAAAAGCTCATTGAATGCTCTAGCCGCTTTTAGAAAGGGTATGCCGATTCAAAATTCATATTACAACTTTTTACTAGCTATGGGATTAGTCATGAAAATGCCTCCTCAGATGGTTTTTAAATTCTATAAAAGCTATCTTAATTATATTTCTTGAAAATCATCTAGGTTTCTAGCTTGCTTGTCACCACCTCAGTTTAATTTTTTGAAATCAGGATAAATATTTTATGTCTTTTATCAGTCCTACTCCAGCAGATTTTTATAATGTTTTTGCTGCAATACAAAATCAGCGTAAAAGTCCAGAAGATATTCAATTAACGATGAGGTTTTTAGAACAATTATTTCTCCAATATCTTCCAGAAAAAGCGCATATTCTCGATCTTTGTTGTGGAACTGGATGCTTTTTAAAAGAGCTTGAAAACAGAGGTTACAAAACAACTGGGATTGATGTAGTAGAAGCGCTATTAAACTACGCTCGCGAGAACGCCCCTAATAGTCAATTGCTCCTTGAGGATGCCCGGTCATTTCAATTACCACCTACCTTTGATGGTGTCTTTTCACAGATGTCATTAAACCAGATATTAACGGTTAAAGAACTAACAAGCGTCTTCCAGAATGTGTATAATGCACTGCTGGAAAATGGTCTTTTCGTATTTAATGTATTCGTAGAAGAGTCATATCCTTACGAGAAAAGGATAGGAGAACATGCTGAGATCAAAGATGAGTATGTCAGAGCTACAATAGCATCTACTCACCCAGAAGAAAGAGTGGTTGAATACCACACTAGCCTGTTTAGATTGATAGATGGGGAATGGCAGCGTTCAAATTATATTATTTCTAACAAACATTTTACAATAGCAGAAATTCAGTCTGCTTTGAAAAATGTAGGTTTTATAGAAATTAGTTATTATGACTATGAAAAAGACTTAACACCTTCAAAAGAACGACAACCTGGTGTTGCTTTTTCTTCCCGGAAACCACTCATTAGATAAGCTCGATTTTATCGAACGGAATTCAGTTTGGTATTCTGTACAACTAGTGAGCTAGCCGCTAACAGAGGGTTTCCCGACTTGTTCGCGTAGCGTCTCCTATAGGATAAGGGCGAATGAATAATCGGGTTGAAGCTCCGCGACTGATTGATTCTGATGCCTGAATTCTGACTGCTGAATTCTTTTTCAATCCTTTTTGCATCCATACTCGCAAGATGTGAAAATTATCAGAACAAAGGTATTATCGCCGCTAAGTAACTCCGTTAACTCCATGAATATTTTTGAACAGTGTGAATCAAAGGTCAGAAGCTATTGCCGTAATTTCCCAGCCGTACTGCATCGGGCTAAGGGTTCCATTATTTATTCTGAATCAGGTGAAGAATACATAGATTTTTTCGCTGGTGCTGGCGCTTTAAACTATGGACACAATCATGACTATATAAAACAAAAAGTCATGTCATATTTAGATGCTGATGGAATAGCTCATGGCTTAGATATGTATACTTCAGCTAAAGAGAAGTTTTTAGTTAAGTTTAACGAGATAATACTAAATACAAAACAGCTAGATTATCGCATCCAGTTCTGTGGGCCGACTGGAACAAATGCCGTTGAAGCTGCTTTAAAATTAGCTAGAAAAATCAAAAAAAGGCCAGGAATCTTCTCCTTTATGGGAGCTTATCATGGCATGACATTAGGTAGTTTATCGATTACCGGCAATACCGCCATTCGTTCTGGGGCAATTGGTACATCCAATAGTGTCACCTTTATGCCTTATCCTTATGGATTTATGGAAAGCTTTGACACCATAGAATTTATGGAATCGGTATTGAATGACGTAAACTCTGGGATTGAAAAACCAGCAGCCATAATATTTGAAACTGTACAAGCTGAGGGAGGAATTATTGTTGCACCAATTGAATGGATACAACGATTAAGAAAGTTGTGTGACAAACATGAAATTTTATTAATTTGTGATGATATTCAAGTCGGCTGTGGTCGAACTGGGTCTTTCTTCTCTTTTGAACGAGCAGATATAGTCCCTGATATGATTGTACTTTCAAAATCTATCAGTGGTTACGGGTTTCCAATGTCTCTATTATTAATTAAGCCAGAATTAGATATCTGGGAGCCTGGTGAGCACACTGGCACTTTTAGAGGTAATCAATTGGCATTTGTGGGGGGAACAGCAGCTTTAGAGTATAGAGAAAGTAGCAATCTTGAACAGGATGTCAAAGTTAAAGAGTCATTTTTAAAACATTTTTTAATAGAGAACATAGCACCAATCAATGAAAATATAAAAATCCGGGGAATTGGAATGATTTGGGGCATTGATGTTGCTAATTTTGGGGATAGTAGTTTTGCTAAAGAGTTGACATCACGTTGCTTTGAGCTAGGTTTGATAATTGAGACGGTAGGTAGGAATGATACTGTTATCAAAATTCTGCCACCTTTGACAATTGAAATGGCGACCTTACAAAAAGGATGTTTAATCATTAAGCAAGCTTTTGAGGACTGTTTGTCCAAATGAATTTTTGATAACTAATTAGATGTGGAAATTCCAAAAAGTCTAAGGTGATAAAGTGATGATTTCAACTAAAATTAGAGAGAACTTGATAGCTGAAGATTTATTTGCTGAGAAGATTTTTTGGTTAAATCAATTATCTGGAGAATTACCAGAGACAAATTTTATTACAGATTATGTCAGACCTCCTATTTACGCAGGTAATAAAAATTCGCTCAGTTTTGAATTATCAAGTGACTTGTCTCAAGCCATTTTGAGTTTGACTAAAAACTCTAATTTCTCTACCTATTTAGTATTGCTCACGGCACTTAGTATATTGCTACAAAAGTCTACCAGGAATAATGATGTAATTGTCGGCTCTCCGATTTATCAACCAGAAGCTAGTGATGAATCTTTAATTAATAAACTGATTCCTCTGCGCTTGAATGTGATTAATCAACTTCTATTTAAAGATTGTCTACTCCAAGTTAAAGAAAAAACAATAGAAGCATACATTCATCAAAATTATCCTTTAGATGACTTAATGCAATTGTTAAATATCCCAAATAATCAAAATCGCTGCCCTATTTTTGATATAGTAGTTTTACTAAAAAATATACATTCTTTCCAAAACATAGCAGAGTTAAAAAATGATTTAACATTTGCTTTTGAAATTAAAGGAGATTTAATTAAAGGCCAATTGCATTATAATACAGAGTTGTTTAGAGAAGATAATATTAGAAAAATTATAAATTATTTGACCAATATAATTGAAAGCACAGCTAAAAATTTATATCTAAAAATATCTGAGATCCCGATTTTAAATAAATTTGACAGACAAGAACTATTAGAACATTTTAACGATAATGGTAAAAACTACCCAGTAAATCAGACAATTCATAGTTTATTTGAAAAACAAGTAGAACAGACACCTGATAATATTGCTGTTGTTTTTAAGCAGACGCACTTAACGTATCGAAAACTCAATGAAAAAGCCAATCAAATTGCTAGATTTTTACGAACTTTAGGAGTTAACAAAGGAGAGTTCATTGGAATTTTAAAAGACCGGGATATCAATTTTCTCATAGGTATACTTGCTATATATAAAGCTGGTGGGGCTTATGTTCCGATTGATAGTACCTATCCGCTAAATAGAATCGAATACATGGTAGCTAACAGCGAAGTCAGAGTTATTTTAACAGACTCTTCCTGTTTCACCAGTTTGGGGGGGTTAATTGAAAATTGTCCACATTTAGAAAGTTTAATTTGTTTAGACATTAACCCTCAGCATCAAGAATTATTGAAACAAGTCAAATTTAATATTTTTGATCGGCACGATTTTGATGATTTATTGAAAGACAACTTAGGAGATAGCAATGTAGCAACCGACCCAGCTTATATGCTCTATACTTCCGGCTCAACTGGATTTCCTAAAGGGGCAATTGTGAGACATGATGGAGCAATTAATCATATATATGCTCAATTCGATGAGTTAGAATTAACTGAAGAATTTGCTTTTCTACAAAGTGCCCCTTCTTCAACAGATATTTCTGTATGGCAATTTTTAGCACCACTTTTAATTGGTGGTAGGACAGTAATCGTAGATATTGAAACGGTTGCGCTTCCTGATAAACTGTTTAAAGTGCTTCAAGAACAAAAAATTACTGTTGTTGAGTTAGTCCCAGCCTTATTTAAAGGATTATTAGACTATACTTCTCAATTGTCGAATTATCAGAGAGTATTAGCTGACCTGAAGTGGATGATGATAGTTGGAGAACCAGTACCAGTCAGGCAGGTAAATCAGTGGTTGAATTTATATCCATCAATCAGAGTTGCTAATGCTTATGGCCCGACTGAAGCTGCGGATGATATTACTCAGTTTATAGTTGACAAGCCTCTACCCGACAATCAAAGAACAGTTTCTATTGGTAAACCCTTAGCAAATTTAAATATTTATATTGTTGATTCAGAAATGAATTTAGTGCCAATTGGTATTCCTGGTGAAATTTGTGTCTCTGGAATTGGCGTAGGTGATGGATATTGGAAAAATGAAGAAAAAACCAACTTAAGTTTTGTTCCCAATCCATTTGCAATTGCTAT
This sequence comes from Nostoc sp. 'Peltigera membranacea cyanobiont' 213, assembly GCF_002245975.1. NCBI lineage: Bacteria > Bacillati > Cyanobacteriota > Cyanophyceae > Nostocales > Nostocaceae > Nostoc > Nostoc sp. 'Peltigera membranacea cyanobiont' 213. The sequence goes on from NZ_NOLI01000109.1 coordinate 7,346, forward strand.
AAAGGTATTGCCAGGAAACCGCAAAGATTTAATCTACAAAACTGGAGATTTAGGAAGGTGGCTACCCGATGGCAACATAGAGTTTTTAGGACGTATTGACCACCAGGTAAAAATTCGCGGTTTCCGCATCGAACTGGGAGAAATTGAGGCACAAATCGCACAACATCCAACTGTACGGGAAGCAGTGGTTATAGCTTACAAGGAAGAATGGGGTAATCATCAATTAGTTGCTTACGTAGTTGCCAATACAGGACTTACCCTGACCATGAATGAATTACGTAGCTTTTTGACAGAAAAGTTACCTGATTATATGCTACCTTCTGCCTTGGTGATTCTGGAAAATTTACCATTAGCACCTAGCGGCAAAGTAGACCGTAAGGCGTTGCCTAAACCAGATACGCGCTCAGAATTGGAAACTACTTATGTGATGCCTCGAAATGAGGTGGAACGTTTAATTGCTGGTATTTGGCAGCAAGCACTTAATCTAGAAAAGGTAGGTATCCAAGATAATTTCTTCGATCTTGGCGGTCATTCTTTAATTATGATTCAGGTTTTGAGCAAATTACGGGAAATCTTGAAAGTGGATTTGGCAATAGTTGATCTGTTTAAGTATCCGAGCATCAGTTCTCTATCACAGTATTTAAGTCAAGAAGCAAAAGATGACTCTTTCACTGATGAAAGTAACGAACAAAATGAAAAACTAGAAGCTGGTAAAGGTCGCTTAAAACAGCGCCTAGCACAAAGAAAAAAATAGAATCTATAAAAATACATTTAAGGATAAAAATAATGGGTAAATCTGTAGATGTTTTGAGTGAAAAAACTGGGTTAGAAATAGCTATTATAGGCATGAGCGGTTGTTTTCCAAATGCTAAAAATATTGAGCAATTTTGGCAAAACCTTCGAGATGGAATAGAATCAGTTCATTTATATACCGATAGAGAACTAGAAGATTTAGGTGTAGACCCAGATTTAATCAGCAATCCTAATTATGTCAAGGCAGAGTGTATAGTCGAAGACACAGACCTGTTTGATGCCTCATTTTTTGGCATCAATCCCAGAGAAGCTGAAATCATGAGTCCTTCGCACCGCTTTTTTTTAGAGTATGCGTGGAAAGCTCTGGAAAATGCGGGCTATAACTCAGAGGTCTACAATAAGCCGATTGGAGTTTACGCTGGTAGTAGTGGAGGTAGTTACTTATTTAATATTTATTCTAATCCCGAAATTGTCGCCTCTGTGGGTGATAAACAAATAGAAAAAGGAAATGCTTCGGGCTATGCTGCTACATTTGTTTCTTACAAATTAAACTTGCAAGGCCCGAGTTATGCAGTGCAAACGACTTGCTCAAGTTCTTTAGTTGCAGTACATATAGCCTGTCAAAGTTTACTGAGTGGTGAGTGTGATATTGCTTTAGCTGGAGGAGATTCATTATCAAAAACAGGTGGTTATTTGTATCAAGAGGGAGGGATTGAATCTCCTGATGGACATTGCCGTGCCTTTGATGCTAAAGCACTGGGAACCGTGAAAGGAAAGGGTTTAGGTATTGTAGTTTTGAAGCGATTAGAAGAAGCGATCGCAGATCGAGATACTATCCATGCAATCATCAAAGGTTCTGCAATTAATAACGATGGCTCGTCGAAGGTTAGCTATACAGCTCCTAGCATAGATGGTCAAGCGAAGGTAATTAGAGCAGCCCAAGCTATGGCTGAGGTTGATTCCGAGACAATTACCTATATTGAAGCTCATGGAACTGGAACTTCTTTAGGAGATCCCATTGAAATTGCCGCCCTAACACAGGCTTTTCGCGCTAGTACTCAGAAAAAAGAATTCTGTGCTATAGGTTCAGTTAAAACTAATATTGGGCATTTGGATGGTGCTGCTGGGGTAGCAGGTCTGATTAAAACTGTCCTAGCACTGAAGCATAAACAGATACCTGCTAACTTACACTTTGAACAACCAAATCCTCAGATTGATTTTGCCAATAGTCCTTTCTACGTTAATACGAAACTGTCTGAGTGGGATACCAATGGCACTCCTCGTCGAGCAGGAGTCAGTTCTTTCGGTTTTGGTGGGACGAATGCTCATGTAATTCTGGAAGAAGCCCCAATAGCTCAATTTTCTACTCCTTCTCGGTCTTGGCAGTTGTTGTTGCTGTCTGCGAAAACGAGTTCGGCACTGGAAACTGCAACGACAAATCTTGTTAGTCACCTCAAGCAACATCCTGATTTAAATCTAGCTGATGTAGCCTATACTCTTCAGGTGGGTCGGCGAGCATTTGACCATCGCCGAATGCTGATATGTCAGAATTTTGATGATGCAGTAGAAGTTTTAGAAACCTTAGATTCACAACGGCTGTTTACTCACTATCAAGAACCTTGTAACCGACAGATTGTATTTATGTTTCCCGGTCAAGGTTCACAGTATGTAGATATGGGTCGAGAATTATACGAGACTGAAACAGTATTTCGGAAACACATTGATGAGTGCTGTAAGATACTTAAAGCTCATTTAGGCGTTGATTTACGCACTATTTTATATCCAGACAAAGAACAGGTTGGAGTAGCTGCACAGCAATTACAACAAACTCATATTGCCCAGCCAGCGTTATTTGTTATTGAGTATGCCCTAGCACAATTGTGGATAGACTGGGGTATATCTGCGGCGGCAATGATTGGTCATAGTATAGGCGAGTATGTAGCAGCAACACTGGCGGGTGTATTTTCTTTAGAAGATGCTTTACTACTGGTTGCAGGTCGTGGACAATTAATGCAACAACTTCCATCTGGGGCTATGCTTTCCGTTGCGCTTTCTGAGGAGGAAATACAACCTTGGCTGAATCAGGAACTAACTCTTGCCGGAATTAACGCATCATCATTGTGTGTTGTATCAGGTGGTGTAGAAGCGATCGCTAAATTGCAAAGTCGTTTAACACTACAAGCTATAGAGTGTCGTCCATTGCATACTTCCCATGCTTTTCATTCTCCCATGATGGATGCGATCGTGGAACCATTCACCAAGCTTGTCGATAAAGTTAATTTAAATCCTCCGCAAATTCCTTTCATCTCAAATCTGACAGGAACTTGGATTACTGCTGCTGAAGCAACCAATCCTACCTACTGGGCAAAACATCTGCGATCCACTGTGCGCTTTGCTACAGGCATTGCTGAGTTAATTAAAGAACCAGAGCAAATATTCTTGGAAGTTGGGCCTGGGAGAACTTTAAATACTTTTGCCAGACAACAAACTCATGAGTCAATTGTCCTGAGTTCAATGCGCCATCCAAAAGACCAACAATCGGATGTGGCATTTTTACTCAACACCCTAGGGCGTCTCTGGTTAGCAGGAGTACAGGTAGATTGGGATAAGATTTATGCGTTTGAGCAAAGGCAGCGAATTCCATTACCGACATATCCTTTTGAACGCCAGCGTTATTGGATTGAGCCAAACAAAAGCAACGATATCAATCATCGTCCAACTAAACTCAGCAAAAAACCAAATATTTCCGACTGGTTCTATCTTCCTACCTGGAAACAAGCAAAGTTACTTGAACCTTTCCACAAAGCAAAGCCGACAAAGCAAAAGCAGTGCTGGCTAGTTTTTCTCGACTCGTGTCAATTGGGTTCACAAATTGCCCAACAACTAGAGCAACAGGGTCAAGAAGTGATTACTGTAACGGTAGGAGAAGAGTTTAGCCAACTGAGCGATCGCGCTTACACAATCAATCCTCAACGGCGACATGACTATGATGCCTTGTTTCAAGCACTGCGTGCAATAGAAAAAATTCCACAAACCATTGCTCATTTTTGGGGCATTACCGCCAACATTGAATCAGAAATTTCCAGCTTTGGACAGCATCAAATCGGTTTTTACAGTCTACTGTACATAGCACAAGCACTCAGTAAACAGAACATTACGACCTCTGTTGAAATCATGGTCGTGACCAATAATCTGTATGATGCGATCGGACAAGAGAAATTGATTCCAGAAAAAGGGACAGTATTAGGAACTTGTAAAGTCATTCCCCAAGAGTATCCAAATCTTACCTGTCGTAACATTGATGTCATCATTCCTGAATCAGGAAACTTCAAAGAAAACCAAATCATAGAACAACTCATGGTAGAGTTCACAGCCCAGTCAAATGACTTAGTTGTTGCTTACCGTAGTAGTCATCGATGGATACAAATTTTTGAGTCTACCCAAATTCCAGAAGTTGTCGAAGAAACAACTAGACTTAAAACAGGAGGAATTTACTTGATTGCGGGCGACTTCGCTGGAAATCTTGGTTTAACCTTTACAGAGTATTTAGCTCAAACAGTACAAGCTAAACTGATCCTGATTGGGAATATCGGGCTGCCCCAAAGAAATGAATGGTCTGAATGGTTAATAACTCACAATGAAGAAGATGCAATTAGTAATTACATCAAAAAAATCCTAGCGTTAGAAGAGTTAGGTACAGAATTGCTAATTATTGAGGCTGATGTTGCCAATGTTGAACAAATGCAAGCAGCAATTCATCAATCTTATGACTACTTTAATCAAATTAATGGAGTGTTTTATGTAACACCAATGGGGAACGAAAAGTCAACTTTCTCTATTCAAGAGATTAGTCAAACTGAAACTGAATCGCTATTCCACTCTAAAGTTGACGCACTCTATGTACTAGAAAAAGTTTTGCAAGGGAAAGAACTAGATTTTTGTCTGGTGCAATCCTCATTATCCTCTGTGGTGGGAGGACTGGGACTTGTTGCTTATTCTGCTGCTAATCTCTTCACCGATGCCTTTGTTAACAAACTTAATCAGATAAGCTCTGTTCCGTGGTTTAGTGTCAACTGGGATGCTGTAAAGTATGAAGAGAAACCAGAAACAAATATTGCATTTGGAGCAGATTTGAATGAATTGGTAATGACCCCCAAAGAGGCGTGGGATGTTTCTCTGCGCGTTTTATCGATGGGTTCAGCAGGTCAATTCATTGTTTCACCAGGAGATTTACAAATTAGGCTTAACACATGGCTGAAGCGAGAATCTCTAAAGCATCCAGACAATTCCCAAGATATACTGTCGCAGCATTCAAGACCAAATCTGCAAACACCATACATAGCTTCTAGTAACGAGATTGAGCAAAAGATTGTCAGTATTTGGCAAGAGCTACTGGGTATCGAAAAAGTTGGTGTTAACGATAACTTTTTTGAATTGGGAGGACATTCCTTACTAGCGGTTCAGGTGACTTCACGTCTGCGAGAAATTTTTCAAGTGGAATTGCCCTTACAAAGTATTCTTTTTGATGCTCCAACTGTAGCTGGACTTGCTGTACTCATTGCCACAACGCAACCAGAACAAGAAGAATTTTCAGAAATGGCAGCTTTATTACAAGAAGTTAGAAACCTGTCGCCAGAAGAAATTCAACAAGAACTAGTATAGCTATCGAGTTGAATGAACTTGAAAAGCTGATGAAATAAACAGGATCTTTTCTGTCTTTTAGCATTAGTAGTATAGCAATCCTATCTGAGTTGTAAGAAATTAGTTGAGGCTGTTGACTGTCAACGACTAAAACAGAATATTTATGGATTGTTTAGGATTGCTACATTGAGTGTTGGTAATAATATAATCAAAAGTCGAATAATTTTTTGGCATGAATCGAGGATTTTAATCATGGATTTTAGCTTATTTTATTTTTCTGGTGATGGTCTAACAACTCAAGAAAATAAGTATAACTTATTAATAGAAAGTGCCAAATATGCCGATAAAAATGGATTTTCAGCAATTTGGACTCCTGAGCGTCATTTTCATTCATTTGGAGGACTTTACCCCAATCCTTCACTAACCAGTACAGCTTTAGCTATGGTTACTAAGCGAATTCAATTACGCTCTGGTAGTCTGGTCATGCCACTTCATAATCCAGCACGAGTTGCAGAAGAGTGGTCTGTAGTTGATAATCTCTCAAATGGTAGAGTTGCTCTTGGTTTTGCTTCTGGTTGGACAGTAGACGACTTTGTACTTTCTGGTGAGAGCCATGCAAACCGCAAAGAAGCAATGTGGCGGGGAATTCAAACAGTCCAGCAGCTTTGGGAAGGCGAACAAGTCGAACTCAAAGATGTTACTGGCAAACTTTTCAAAGTGAAGACATTTCCCCGACCAATACAGAAGAAGCTACCTATTTGGATTGTATGTAAATCAAAAGCGACATTTGTTGAAGCTGGCAAAATAGGTGCTAACATATTAACCTATTTGTTGGAAGGGACTTTAGAAGAAGTAGCCCTACAAATATCTTTATATCGTCAATCTTTAGCTAAACATGGTCACGATCCTCAAGCTGGGAAAGTAGCAATGATGTTACATACTTTTGTAGGAGAAGACTATAATATGGTAAAAGAAGAAGTAAGAGAACATTTTTACAATTACTTGAAAGTACATATCGATTTGCTAGAAAATCTTGCCAAAAATGCTGGTCTGCAAGTCAACTTAGAAAAATTTACAGAAGCAGATATTAATAGCCTTTTACGATTTGCTTATGAAGGTTTGCTCAAAGGCAAAACTCTCATTGGCTCAAAATCAAGCTGTATGCAAATGATCGAGCAAATACAGCAAGCTGGTGTTGATGAAGTTGCTTGTCTGATCGACTTTAATCCAAATTTTGACTCTGTGATGACGGGTTTGACTCACCTGAAAGAGTTAAAAGATATGTGCAATCAAGAAAAAATGGCATCGTTGAGATAAATGCTTAATTGTTCTGAATAGTCGATTTTTTGAGTATTAGTTATTGTGGATATGTACTAATGAGTAATTTTTATCAACAAATTGCGGCTCTTTCTCCCGAACAAAGAGTAGTACTTGAGAAGCGGCTCAAGCAGAGAGGTTTGAGTCCTCTAACAAATCCAGAAATATCTAAAATCGAAATATCTAAAAGAAAAGATTATAATGAGTTGCCTTTGTCCTTTGCTCAACAGCGACTATGGTTTTTTCAGCAATTAAACCCTGATAATAGTGCTTACAATGGGATGAGTGCCTTGGGTCTTAAAGGTCAGATGAATGTGGCACTGTTAGAAAAAGTGTTTACTGAAATTGTCAGACGCCATGAAACCTTAAGGACAACTTTTATTACCAATTCCCAAGGACAACCAATTCAGGTAATTGCTTCCACCCAGCCGATTATATTACCAATAATTGATCTTCAGGGAGTGCCTAATCAAGAAGAGGAAGTTCAAAGACTAGCTAGTGTACAAATTCAGGAACCCTTTGACCTCACTAAACCATTATTGCGGATAACTCTTCTCAAGTTGACACAGACAGAGTATGTGCTGTTTTTTATAATGCATCACATTATTTCCGATCGTTGGTCTGACGGCGTATTCGTGCGGGAAATGAAAGTTCTTTATGAGGCTTTTGCTAATGAGCAACCTTCACCACTAGCAGAACTACCAATTCAGTACGCAGACTGGGCAATTTGGCAGCAAGAATATTTGCAAGGAGAAGTATTAGCAACCCAAATCGCTTACTGGAAAAAACAGCTTGCCGATCTTGCTGTGTTAGAACTACCCACCGACAGACCTCGACCATCTATTCCAACTTATCAAGGTGCTATTCAGTCCTTTGAGTTATCTAAAACTCTATCTGATGCACTCAAAACCATGAGTGCGAAAGAAGGGGTGACTTTGTTTATGTTACTACTAGCAGTATTTAAAGTTTTACTGCACAAGTATACTAATCAGAGTGATATTGTTGTTGGTACCGATATTGCTAACCGTAATCGAGTTGAAACAGAAGGGCTAATTGGTTTTTTAATCAATACTTTAGTGTTGCGTACTGACTTATCGGGAAATCTTTCTTTTCGCTCTTTACTCCATCGGGTACGTGAGGTAACTCTGGGGGCTTATGACCATCAAGACCTCTCGTTTGATAAGCTAGTAGATATTCTAAATCCAGAGCGAAATATAGCCCAAATGGTACCTTTGTTGCAAGTCAAATTCGATCTGCAACTGGCGCGTGTAGAACCATTGGAGCTTTCAAATTTAACTGTGAGTACTTTGAATTTTAACAATGGAACAGCAAAGTTTGAGCTACGCTTCAACTTGTTGGAAACAGATCGAGGACTAACGGGAAAAGTTGAGTACAGTACTGATTTATTCGATATCGCCACCATTATGCGGATGGTGGAACATTTTCAGACTTTACTAGAGGGCGTTGTCGTTCATCCAGAATATAGACTTTCAGAGTTGTCGCTCTTAACAGCAACAGAGCAACAGAAATTACTTGTAGAGTGGAATAATACTGAGGTTGAATATCCGCAAACCTGTATTCATCAGTTGTTTGCAACTCAGGTGAAGCATACACCAGAAGCTGTAGCAGTAGTGTGTGAAAATGAGCAGTTAACTTACAAAGAACTCAATGCTAAAGCGAATCAACTAGCGCATCACCTACAAAAACTAGGTGTAGGAACAGAAGTGTTGGTGGGAATTTGTGTGGAGCGATCGCTCCACACGATCGTCGGACTATTGGGTATCCTAAAAGCAGGTGGTGCATATATACCCCTTGACCCAGTTTATCCCCAAGAGCGTTTAGCTTTCATGTTGCAGGATGCTCAAGTACCAATAATTCTGACTCAACAACATTTGGTAGAGAAACTTCCAGAACATCAAGCACAAGTAGTTTGCTTGGACACTGATTGGGATAATATTGCCCAAAATAGCCCAGAGAACCCTGTCGTAAACTCTCAAGCGAATGATTTAGCATATATTATCTACACCTCTGGTTCGACTGGCAAACCCAAAGGAGTTTGTGCTTCTCATCAAGGTGCAATTAATCGTTTTTACTGGATGTGGCAGACTTATCCATTTACCTCTGAAGATATTTGTTGCCAGAAAACATCCTTAAACTTTGTAGATTCAGTGTGGGAAATTTTTGGAGGCTTACTGCAAGGAATAAAGACAGTAATTATCCCCGATCGAGTCGTCAAAGCCCCAAAAGAATTTGTCACCACTCTTGCTAATAATCACGTCACAAGATTGGTAGTTGTGCCTTCATTGTTGCGTATATTATTAGATACGTACAACGATTTACAGCTACGACTACCTAAGTTAAAGCTGTGGATAACTAGTGGCGAGGCACTTTCCATTCAACTGTTGCAGCAATTTCGTCAGAATTTGCCGACAAGTACTTTGTTAAATCTTTATGGTTCGTCAGAAGTTGCTGCTGATGTTAGTTGCTACTGTATTGAGCCGCAAACGCCAATACCTTTGCGTGTTGCGATTGGTCGGGCGATCGCCAATACAAAAATCTATGTGCTAGATCGATATCTACAACCTGTGCCGATGGGAGTACCTGGTGAATTGTATATCAGTGGTGCTGGACTAGCTAGAGGTTATTTGAACCAACCAGAGATGACAGCACAGCGTTTTATCGCCAATCCCTTCCTAAAGAATGGGAAAGCGAAAGAAGACCAATCCTGGAATTGCGATCGCAAAGCGTATACGAAGTACTCTCGCCTTTACAAGACTGGGGATTTAGCTCGTTATCTTCCTGATGGCAACATTGAGTTTCTAGGACGAATCGACGACCAAGTTAAGATTCGTGGTTTCCGCATTGAATTAGGAGAGATTGCAGCAGTACTCGGTCAACATCCAGGGGTGCAAGAAGCCGTAGTTATATCTAGGGAAGATGAACCCGGAAACCAGCAACTAGTGGCATATATAGTTTCTGATCTACAGCAAACACTCACCGTTAGTGAACTTAATCGCTTGCTGAAAGAGAAACTACCTGATTATATGATGCCAAAATCCTTTGTGATGTTGGAAGCTTTACCACTACTACCAAATGGTAAAATTAATCGTCGAGGATTGCCATTACCTGACCAAATACGTCCCGAATTAGCAGCTACTTATCAGCCACCTCAAACGGAGATTGAACAAAGCATTGCTAGTATTTGGCAAGAAGTTCTTCACATCGAGGAGGTAGGAATTAATGACAATTTCTTTGAACTCGGTGGTCATTCATTACTTTTAGTTCAGGTTCATAACAAATTACAAAAAATATTTCAGCAAGAATTTCCCTTGTTTGAAATGTTTCACTATCCAACCATTAGCTACTTAGCTCAATATCTTAGTCAGCAGTCAAGTGAACAACAGTCTATTGTAGAACATTCTCATCGACCTGAAAGTAGGCAAGCTTCCATACATCGTCGAAAACAAGTTAGGCAACAATATCGAACAGTTACAAAACCAAAAGATACTTAATTTCTCTAAAGTGAATCAGATGTATAGCAATCCTAAATGAGTTGTGAACAATATTTTTTAATCGAACCACTCCAGACACAGAAAACACAGAGAGATCGGAAAGAGAGTTTTTCATAAATGATTTAGGACTGCTGTAGCAAATTTATCAATTAGTCATTGATGGTTAAAAAAATCAATGACAGTATTCTCTAAAAAATGCCATAAAAGACCAAAGCAATCTAATAAAAATAATGACAATAAGCAAACAAGATATCCAAAAACAAAATTACTTTTTTGAAGCCGAGCAATCTTTTGAATCTGGGATTGAAGAAGAAATAATCGAATTATTTACTTCATCTGGGAAAGCAAATCCTCACGATATAGATGGTTTAGTTGATAAAATATCACAAAACTTTTTAAGCATAAATGATGCCAATACGGATATTGAAATAGATTCTTTATTAGGTAGTTTTTCTAATAGTAAAATACCTGTTAAACCGGCTAATATTCAAAACTATCTCAAGTACTTAACTAACAATGTTATCGATCATTCAATACATACATCTTCGCCTCGATTTATTGGTCACATGACCTCTGCACTTCCAAGCTTTGTACTTCCTCTTGCCAAACTGATGACGGCAATGAATCAAAATGCCGTTAAAATAGAGACAGCTAAATCCCTCAGCTTCTGCGAACGAGAGGCTTTAGCAATGATGCATCGACTTATTTACAACTTTTCTGATAATTTCTATGCTCAACATATTCAAAATAGCCAGAGTACTTTAGGAATCTTGCTTTCTGGTGGTACAACTGCTAACATTACAGCCCTCTGGTGTGCCAGAAACAATTCTTTGGGAGCAAAAGATGGGTTTGGTGGCGTAGAAGAAGAAGGCTTAACAGCAGCCCTAGATTTCTACGGCTATAAAGGAGCAGTAATTATTGGCTCTGAGTTGATGCATTTCTCTTTTGATAAAGCTGCGGATTTGATGGGCATTGGTATACAAGGTTTGATTAGAATTCCTACTAACTCTAACAATCAAGTTGACATACAAGCACTACGCGAAGCTGTTGTGAAATGTCACGATCAGAAATTGCTGATTATTGGTATTATAGGCGTTGCCGGCACCACAGACTCAGGTGGAGTAGATTCGATCGCGGAGATTGCAGAGATTGCACAAGCCGCTAAAGTTCATTTTCATGTAGATGCTGCCTGGGGTGGGCCACTCATTTTTTCTGAACAACATCGACATAAACTTGCTGGTATCGAACGCGCTGATTCAGTAACCATTGATGGACATAAACAAATGTATCTGCCGATGGGTATTGGGATGGTTTTTTTCCGCGATCCCGATCTGGCGAAAGCAATCGAAAAGCAAGCAGCCTACACCATGCGTAAAGGGTCATTTGATTTAGGGAAACGTGCTTTAGAAGGTTCTCGACCAGGTATGGCTTTATTCTTACATGCTGGGCTAAATCTGATCGGATTAAAGGGATATGAATTTTTGATTGATGAAGGAATTCGAAAAACTCAATATATGGCAGATAAGATTTTTACTATGCCCGAATTTGAGTTGTTAGCAAAACCTGATACTAATTTACTTATATATCGCTACATTCCAGAGTCATTGAGAGAGCTTGTCGTTAAAAATAATTTGACTGAAATCGATAATCAACTAATTAATCAATTTAATGAAAAGATCCAGAAAATCCAGCGCCAAAGTGGTCGAACTTTTATCTCGCGGACAACAAAAACTACTATCTGTTTTGATCGGGAAATTCCGATTATTGCTCTGCGTGCAGTCATCGCTAATCCACTCACTACTAAAGAAGATATTGACGCAGTTTTAAGCGACCAAATTCAGATTGCTGCCGAAGTATCAACGGTAATTTCTTAGAGATTTTAGTGAAAAAATAGACCAGTTTTAGAGAATTGAATTGGTAGCTTTTTAGATTCAGGGCTGACGCAAAATGCAAGATAATTTTAACAGCTTAAATGAGCCAGATGAAATAGCTATTATCGGGATGGCAGGACGTTTTCCAGGAGCGAAAAACGTGGATGCGTTTTGGCAAAATATCCGAAATGGTGTAGAGTCGATTTCTTTTTTCACTAATGAGGAATTAGTATCTGCTGGCATAGACTCTAAGGTGTTGAATGACCCAAATTATATTAAAGCAAGCGCTGTTATAGAAGACATAGAATTATTCGATGCTGCATTCTTTGGCTTTACTCCTACAGAAGTAGAAATCACAGATCCCCAACATCGTCTTTTCTTAGAATGTGTTTGGGAAGCTTTAGAAAATGCCGGCTATGACTCAGAAACTTACAGCGGTCGAATTGGTATTTTTGGTGGTGTCGCTGTAAGTACTTATTTATTATCTAATTTATATTCTCACAGCAATTTGTTAGAATCAGTTGACAATTTTCAAATTTCTATTGGAAATGATAAAGATCACCTATCTACACAAATTTCCTACAAATTGAATCTTAAAGGGCCAAGCATCAATGTGCAAACTACCTGTTCTACATCCTTGGTAGCTGTTCATTTGGCTTGTCAAAGTTTGCTGAATGGTGAAAGTGATATTGTTCTAGCTGGTGGCGTAGCAATAAAAGTGCCCCAAAAAGTTGGGTATCAATATCAACAAGGAGGGATTAACTCTCCTGATGGACATTGTAGAGCTTTTGATGCTGATGCACAGGGAACTGTTTTTGGTAATGGTTTAGGTGTGGTAGTGCTGAAGCGGCTAGAGGATGCTATAGCCGATGGCGACTTTATTCATGCGGTAATTAAAGGTTCGGCTGTCAATAACGATGGTTCTCTCAAGGTTGGTTACACGGCTCCCAGTCTTGAAGGTCAAAAAGAAGTCATTTTAGAGGCGCTGGCCTTAGCTGGAGTTGAACCGGAAACTATTACATATATAGAAACACATGGGACTGGAACTCCCTTAGGAGATCCTATTGAGATTGCGGCTTTAACACAGGCTTTTCGTGCTAGCACAAACAAAAAAGGCTTTTGTGCGATCGCATCAGTAAAAACCAACATCGGACATTTGAATACTGCTGCTGGTGTAACTGGCTTAATCAAAACCGTCCAAGCCCTGAAGGATAAACAAATACCCCCCAGTTTGCACTTTCAGCAGCCTAATCCCCAAATAGATTTCGCCAACAGCCCCTTCTACGTCAATACCAAGCTATCAGAGTGGAATAGCAACGGAACTCCTCGCCGCGCAGGTGTCAGTTCTTTTGGTATTGGTGGGACTAATGCCCATGTTGTTCTAGAAGAAGCTCCAGTTGTTGCACCCGCAAGCGATTCACGCCCTTGGCAATTGTTACTGCTTTCAGCCAAAACTAGTACAGCGCTGGAAACTACCACAGCTAATCTTGCTGCTTATTTCCAGCAACATCCTGATATTATCCTGCCGGATGTCGCTTACACTTTACAAGTGGGTCGTAGAGCTTTTGATCGGAGGCGGATGATAGTTTGTCGTGATTTAGATGATGCAGTCAAAGCGCTGACTACTTTAGATCCCGAAAAAGTTTTCACCCATTATCAAAAACCCCATCATCGTCCCGTCATCTTCATGTTTTCTGGGCAAGGGGCGCAATATGTGAATATGGGGCGAGAACTGTATGAAGAAGAAGCGACATTCCGCAAATATGTTGATATCTGTGCCCAGATTCTCCAACCATTGCTAAATCTTGATATTCGCCAAATACTCTTCCCGAAAGAACAAGAAATTGAAGTTGCCAGACAACAACTGCAAGAAACTGCAATTACCCAACCAGCACTATTTGTAATCGAATATGCTCTTGCCCAATTATGGATGCAATGGGGAGTGCAACCGATGGCGATGATTGGTCACAGCATTGGGGAATATGTCGCAGCCACGATCGCAGGTGTGTTTTCCCTAGAAGATGCTTTAATAGTGGTGGCAAAGCGGGGAAAACTGATGCAACAGTTGCCTCAAGGGAGTATGCTGGCAATTGCGTTACCACTAACAGATGTACAATTTCTTTTAGATGCACAGCCATTGGTGGAACTTGCAGCGATTAACAGCCCATCTGCGTGCGTGGTTTCTGGGACTGTAGAAGCGATCGCTACATTCCAAAATCAATTATCTTCCAAAGGAATAGAATCTCGCCTGTTGCATACATCTCATGGGTTTCATTCTCTGATGATGCAACCCATGTTAGAAGCATTTGTCCAGGCTGTGAACAAAGTCAAACTCAACCCACCGCAGATTCGCTTCATTTCTAATCTTACTGGTAGTTGGATTACAGACGAACAAGCCACAAGTCCTAACTATTGGAGTCAACATCTGCGGCAAACTGTGCAATTTTCAGCTGGAATATCGCAACTGTTAGAGCAGTTTGAAGGTGTTTTCTTGGAGGTGGGGCCAGGACGGACGTTAAGTACATTAACAACACAGCATCTCAAACCTGATGCCAAACAACTTGTGCTGACTTGTTTACGCCATGCTAAAGAACAACAATCCGATGTTAGCTTTTTGTTGCAGACATTAGGTCGAGTCTGGTTGGCTGGTGTAGAAATAGATTGGTCAGGATTTTATACTCACGAACGCCGCCATCGTCTGCCTTTGCCCACTTATCCTTTTGAACGTCAACGATATTGGATTGAACCCAAGAAACAGGGAATTGACGATCGTGCTACTCAAATATCACCTAGCAAAAAAACCGATATTGCTGACTGGTTCTACATCCCTTTCTGGAAACCATCTTTACCACCAGTACAGTTCTCACATGAAGAATTAGCAGTTAACAAATCTTGGACTTTGGTGTTTATCGATAAGTGTGGTTTAGGTAGTAACTTAGTCAAACAACTGGAACAACAAAACCATTATGTCATAACTGTAAATATTGGTGCAGAATTCACAAAGTTAAATGAGTATGAATATATCATTAATCCTGAAAAACCTGATAATTATGATGCATTAATCAAGGAATTGATCGGACAACAGAAGTTACCCAAAAATATTGTTCATCTATGGAGTGTCACACCTATATATGAACATAAATTAGAACTGGAAGAAGTTGAACAAGCTCAAACAACAGGATTTTATAGTCTGTTATTTCTTGCCCAAGCTTTAGGAAGACAGGAAACTACCGAACAATTACAAATCACAGTCATTTCTAACAACCTACAACCAGTCATAGGAACTGAAATACTTTGTCCAGAAAAAGCAACTTTACTTGGCCCGATTAAAGTTATATCTCAAGAATACTCAAATATTAGTTGTCGTAGTATTGATATTATTCTTCCTATCAGTGAAACTTGGCAAGCCGAAAAACTCATAGAACAATTGCTAACAGAATTGACAGTTGCCACCTCTGACAAAATAGTTGCCTACCGAGGGATTAATCGCTGGGTGCAAACTTTTGAACCAGTGCGCTTTGATGCAGCAAAGATAGGAAAACCGCGATTAAAGCAAAGGGGAGTTTATCTAATTACAGGTGGACTTGGAGGTATTGGACTTGTTATAGCAGAATACTTAGCTCGAACTGTACAAGCAAAACTTTTGTTAATAGGACGTTCAGGTTTGCCTAACCGAGACGATTGGGAACAATGGTTGCTGAATCACGATGAAAATAATAATACCAGCCGCAAGATTCAGAAAGTGCAAGCACTGGAACAGTTGGGTGCTGAAGTGTTGGTGGTGAGTGCTGATGTGACGAACAGCGAACAAATGCAAAATGCGATCGCTCAAACTCATTCAAAATTTGGTCAGCTAAATGGTGTTATTCACACTGCTGGAGTTCCTGGAGGCGGTTTGATTCAGCGAAAAACTTATAAAGAAGCTGAAAGTATTCTGGCACCCAAAGTCAAGGGGACATTAATTCTTGATTCTGTTATTAAAGAGATCCAATTAGATTTCTTTATCCTCGCATCATCCATGAATTCAATTATCGGAGGATTTGGACAGGTAGATTATTGTGGAGCGAATGCTTTTCTTGATGCCTTTGCTCAATGTAATACTTCAAAAGATGGCAGATTAATCACAAGTATAAATTGGGGTGCTTGGCAAGAAGTTGGGATGGCAGTGAATACAACAGTGGCACAACAAATCCAAGAGTTGCGTAGAGAAAATCTTAAACAAGGAATATTACCTGATGAGGGCATAAATGCATTAACACGGATTCTAGGAAGTACAATACCCCAAGTTTTAGTATCTCCGTCTGATTTTCTCAATTTACTAGAACAAGACAGTTTTGATCGCAAAACAAGCGTACTAGAATTTTTAGAAAATCTCAGTGAATCAAATTCAAAACATCCCCGACCAGATTTGAGTAATGATTATGTTGCACCCAGCAATAAAATTGAGAAAAAGCTTGTTGACATTTGGCAAGCAATTTTGGGAATTGAACGCATAGGAACCTATGATAATTTCTTTGAATTGGGCGGTGATTCACTTATCGGTATTAAAGTTATTTCTCACCTAAATAAAGCATTTAATTTAAATGTTTCTGTAACAAAGCTTTATGAATGTCCGAATATCTACTCTATGTCCAAAACTTTATTTACTGAAGAATCTCAGAAAAATACTTTTGAACAAAGGCTAAATCGAGGACAAAAAAGAAGGCAGATAAAACTACAAAATAATATAGAAGAATAAAATCATTTAAATTAATTTAACAAAAAAAATATGACTGTCAATACGAAAATTGAACAAAACATAGATTTAGATATAGCATTAGTGGGAATGTCTGGTCGGTTTGCTGGGGCAAAAAATCTTGATGAATTTTGGCATAATTTACAAAATGGAGTCGAGTCTGTTTCATTTTTATCCAATGATGATTTACTAGATTTAAATCTTGAAGATACTGTTTTAAATAACCCAAATTATGTTAAAGCCGCACCTGTACTGGAAGATATTGAGAGTTTTGATGCTAGATTCTTTGGTTTTAGCCCTAAAGAAGCTGAAATAATGGACCCCCAACACCGCCTTTTCATGGAGTGTGCCTGGGAAGCTCTTGAAAAGGCTGGATATGACCCAGAAGTTTATCAAGGATTGATTGGTGTTTATGCTGGTATAAGCACAAACTCTTATTTTTTACACAATATTTATCAAAATTATAATTTAACGAATTTAACTAATTTATATTCTCTTAATAAATATTTTTTGACTACAAATATTTCATATAAATTAAATCTCAAAGGACCAAGTATCGGTATCCAAACTTACTGCTCTACTTCATTAGTTGCTGTACATTTAGCCTGCAAAAGTCTACTGGATGAAGAGTGTGATATTGCTTTAGCAGGTGGGGTAACAGTCAAAGTTCCACAAAAGTCAGGCTATTTCTATCAAGAAGGGGGAATTTTTTCGCCTGATGGTCATTGTCGAGCTTTTGATGCTAAAGCGCAAGGGACTATTTTTGGCAGTGGTGTGGGAATTGTCGTTTTAAAAAGATTAAAAGATGCGATCGCAGATAGAGACTACATTTATGCAGTTATTAAAGGTTCAGCAATCAACAACGACGGTTCTTTAAAAGTTAGTTATACAGCACCTAGTGTAGATGGTCAAGCAGAAGTAGTCGTAGAGGCTTTAGCAAATGCTGGAATAGATGCTGATGATATCTCATATATAGAAACTCATGGAACAGGAACAGCTACCGGCGATCCGGTAGAAATCGCAGCGCTAACTAAGGCTTTTCGTAACTTCACTAACAAAAATGGCTTCTGCTCTATCGGTTCAGTAAAACCAAATATCGGACATATAGATACAGCATCTGGTGTAGCAAGTCTCATCAAGACTGTCTTAGCATTGAAATACAAACAAATACCTCCTAGCATAAATTTTGAAGTTCCGAATCCTCAAATTGATTTTGTTAACAGTCCCTTCTATGTCAATACTAAACTTACCGAATGGAAAACTAAAGACACTCCACGTCGGGCTGGAGTTAGTTCTTTGGGATTTGGTGGAACTAATGCTCATGTCATTCTGGAAGAAGCCCCTGAAATAAAACATTTTGAAGAATCTACACCTTGGCAAGTGCTGTTATTATCAGCTAAAACTAGTTCGGCACTTGAAACTGCAACTGCAAATCTGGTCGCATATTTAAAACAGCATTTGGATATAAATTTAGCGAATGTGGCTCACACATTACAAGTAGGTCGCAAGGCTTTTAACTATCGCCGAATGTTGGTATGTCGAGATATTATGGATGCAGTAACCACCTTGGAAATACAGGATCAAAAACGGGTTTTTACTGTACATCAAGAGTATAGAGAACAGCCTGTTATCTTCATGTTTTCTGGGCAAGGGGCGCAATATGTGGATATGGGGCGAGAACTGTATGAAGAAGAAGCGACATTCCGCAAATATGTTGATATCTGTGCCCAGATTCTCCAACCATTGCTCAATCTTGATATTCGCCAAATACTCTTCCCTAAAGAACAAGAAATTGAAGTTGCCAGACAACAACTGCAAGAAACTGCAATTACCCAACCAGCACTATTTGTAATCGAATATGCTCTTGCCCAATTATGGATGCAATGGGGAGTGCAACCGATGGCGATGATTGGTCACAGCATTGGGGAATACGTCGCAGCCACGATCGCAGGTGTGTTTTCCCTAGAAGATGCTTTAATAGTGGTGGCAAAGCGGGGAAAACTGATGCAACAGTTGCCTCAAGGGAGTATGCTGGCAATTGCGTTACCACTAACAGATGTACAATTTCTTTTAGATGCACAGCCATTGGTGGAACTTGCAGCGATTAACAGCCCATCTGCGTGCGTGGTTTCTGGGACTGTAGAAGCGATCGCTACATTCCAAAATCAATTATCTTCCAAAGGAATAGAATCTCGCCTGTTGCATACATCTCATGGGTTTCATTCTCTGATGATGCAACCCATGTTAGAAGCATTTGTCCAGGCTGTGAACAAAGTCAAACTCAACCCACCGCAGATTCGCTTCATTTCTAATCTTACTGGTAGTTGGATTACAGACGAACAAGCCACAAGTCCTAACTATTGGAGTCAACATCTGCGGCAAACTGTGCAATTTTCAGCTGGAATATCGCAACTGTTAGAGCAGTTTGAAGGTGTTTTCTTGGAGGTGGGGCCAGGACGGACGTTAAGTACATTAACAACACAGCATCTCAAACCTGATGCCAAACAACTTGTGCTGACTTGTTTACGCCATGCTAAAGAACAACAATCCGATGTTAGCTTTTTGTTGCAGACATTAGGTCGAGTCTGGTTGGCTGGTGTAGAAATAGATTGGTCAGGATTTTATACTCACGAACGCCGCCATCGTCTGCCTTTGCC
>NZ_NOLI01000011.1:0-97205 GCF_002245975.1 Nostoc sp. 'Peltigera membranacea cyanobiont' 213
GGATTGGGGATTGGGGATTAGGGATTGGGGATTGGGAACCCCTCTAGTTAGTCTTCAGTACTTAGTACCTAGTCCTCAGTCCCTAGTCCCCAGTCCCTTGATTACTAATAACGTAAAAAGTGCATGATTCATTCAAGTAACTTAGACAAAAACCAACTAGATGCGCTCATCAGTCATGGAATGTCCGATCCACAAACAAACAATAGCCTTGCCAAATCTTACAAAGAACAGCGACAGAGCTTTTTGATAAAACGGCTGCAATTGCAGGCGCAGATTCTGCTGGTAGCTGGCTTGACTTTAATCGCTTTTTTTCTCTGGGCAAATTCACATCTAGAAGGCAAGATATACGCTTTTAAAATTGGGATTGTAGTAGAATTATTCACTCTTATTTGTTGGGGTTTATGTAAAACTCCTATTGGTCGCCGCCATCCTGACTTAATTTTTTTGAGTTTATGCTGGGCTGTAACTTGTGTTGTCCAAATTGATATAGCTTTGCTGTTTAATAGTCTGGAACCTAGAAACAATATTTGGACTCTGATGTTTCTCACTCAGGCTACAATCATACCAGTCCAATGGTGGATGCATTTAATATCTCAACTCGGAACAATAATTTGCTATTTAACCTTATATCTCTTATATAATCCCACATTGAAGAATCCATCAGCTTTTTATGCTGAACAAGGATTATACTTCTTTTGGACTTGCGTAATTTGTGTATTTTCTGTCTATTTATACGAACGCTTGCGAAAAAAAGAATTTTACGCCCGTAAGGCAATGGAACTGGCACAGCAAAAATCAGAAAGGCTGCTACTAAATATTCTGCCAGAGATGATTGCAGAACAATTAAAACAACAGCCTACAACTATTGCTGACAGTTTTCTAGAAGTTACGGTATTATTTGCCGATATTGTCGGTTTTACAGAGCTTTCAACTCGGACATCTCCTGCGGAATTAGTCGAGTTATTAAATACAATATTCTGTTTGTTCGACCAATTAGCAGAACGTCATGGGGTAGAGAAAATCAAGACCATTGGCGACGCATATATGGCTGTCGCCGGATTGCCAAATCAGTCTAATGACCATGCTCCAACAATAGCTAATATGGCGTTAGATATGCAAATTGCTATAGCTACCTTCAATGCAGAAAACAATCAATTATTTAGCATCCGTATTGGCATTAGTACAGGCCCAGTTGTGGCGGGGGTGATTGGACTCAAAAAGTTTGCCTACGACCTCTGGGGAGATACAGTAAACACTGCTAGTAGAATGGAATCACATGGGATAGCAGGTAGTATTCAAGTTTGTGAAGCAACTTATCAGCTTTTAAAGGACCGATACCTATTGGAGAAACGAGGTTTAATTCAGGTCAAAGGCAAAGGAGAAATGATGACTTATATCTTAAAAGAAATTAAGTTGAAAGCTTAATATAACTATGCTGTTTGGCGGATAGCCAAAAATATCAAGTATGTAATTAGAGCGATAAATCTTAGCTATTTAACCCTTGCTAAAAGAAAGTTTTCTTACTTTAGATAGATTCGCAGCAACAAACTGCTTTGATGTATATTTTTCCGATGCATAATAAATGTTAAGCGATGTCTCCGACGGGCTATTCGGAGTCGCATTCTCTAGCTAATTTTGGGAATAATCCTTTAGCTAGCTGCATAAAAGGAGAAGCCATATTGAAAGGAATACGTTCCCTTCTCGCGCCTTATGCTGTGGCACTATTGGCTGTTGGTAGCGCATTGCTACTAACACTATTGCTACAGCCACTACTGAAACCAACTATTTTCCTGCTATTTTTTGCTGCTGTGGCAGTTAGTGCCTGGTATGGCGGCATAGAAGCAGGGTTGCTGACTACTGCTTTGTCTACTTTCGCCGTCAGCTATTTTTTCTTAGAGCCAGTATTTTCGCTCTCAGTTGCGAGTCTAGACAGCATCAGACGGTTAGGCTTGTTTGTCCTAGTGACAACATTCATTAGCTTACTGAACTCAGAGTTACGCACTGCCAAACAACATCTTCAGATGAGTTTGCAGAAGTTACAAGCGAGTGAGGCAAAGTTTAGAAGGTTGGTAGAGTCCAACATTATTGGGGTAATTGTAGCCAATATGGACGGGGCGATCGCAGAAGCTAATGATGCTTTTTTAGAAATGGTAGGTTATTCGCAGGAGGATTTACTTGCTGGGCGAGTCCGATGGCAGGACATCGTAGCACCAGAATATATTGAAGCTAACAACAGTGCGATCGCAGAACTCAAAACCCAAGGTGTATGTCAACCTTTTGAGAATGAATACATCCGCAAAGATCAAAGCCGCGTTCCTATTCTGTTAGGTTCTGCTTTGTTAGAAAACAATCCTAACGATATTATCTCTTTTGTACTTGATTTAAGCGAACGCAAACGAGCGGAAATAGCACTGCATCAACAAGAAGAGGAACTGCGCCTAATTACAAATGCTCTGCCCGTCCAGATTTCCTATGTTGATATGCAGCAGCGTTATCGCTTCAATAACAAGGGGTATGAAGACTGGTTTGGACTTCCTGCTTCCGAAATTTATGGTAAACACATTAGAGAAATTCTCGGAGAGTCGATTTATCAGTCAATTCTTCCTTATGTAGAAGCGGTACTTTCTGGAGAGGAAGTAACTTATGACACCCAATTACCCCATAAAGATGGCACAAACCATTACGTGAATGTAACTTATGTTCCCCAGTTCAGTCAGCAAGGAAAAGTTGAAGGATTTGTTGCGCTGATTACAGATATTACACTTCATAAATTAGCAGAAGCAGCCCTCAAACAGAGTGAGAAACGGTTAAAAGCACTAACCGAAAAAGTCCGCATGATTCCTTGGGAGGTAAATGCCAATACCGGAAATTTTACTTATGTAGGGCCGCAAACTGTTGAGATTCTTGGCTATCCATTGTCAGACTGGTACATCGATAATTTCTGGGAAAAACACATGTATCCAGAAGATCGGGAGTGGGTTATTAGGTATTGCCAAGAATCTTCTCTAATACTGGATAATTACGAATTTGAATACAGAATGTTGGCTGCTGATGGCAGAATTGTCTGGCTGTATGACATTGTTAATGTCGTGCGGGATGAGAATGGGCCGCAGCTACTACATGGATTTATGCTCGATATTACCGATCGCAAGCAAGCAGAGCAAGAACGCGAACAACTGCTTGAGCGCGAACAAGCAGCACGCGCCGATGCAGAAGCTGCAAACCGGATGAAGGATGAATTTCTCGCCACCCTCTCCCACGAACTCCGCACACCTTTAAACGCCATACTAGGTTGGACGCAGCTACTGAGAAGTCGCAAATTTGATGAGGCTACCACTGGGCGGGCGCTAGAGACAATTGAGCGGAACACTAGATCCTTAACGCAACTAATCGAAGATGTCCTAGATGTGTCGCGGATTATTAGAGGTACACTCCATCTAAAGACGCATCGGGTAAAACTTGTAACACTTGTAGAGGCAGCAATTGATACTGTGCGCCCAGCAGCCGAAGCCAAAGAGATTAGCATTAAGTGTAAATTCGATCCTGAAGTAGGGGTAGTTGTGGGTGATACCAACCGCTTGCAACAGGTTGTGTGGAATTTGCTCTCCAATGCCGTCAAGTTTACATCCAAAGAGGGAAGAGTTGATGTGCAATTGCAGCGAATTGAATCATCTGTGCAAATTCGGGTAAGTGATACGGGAGTGGGAATTGCTGGCGAATTCCTACCCCATGTATTTGAACGCTTCCGTCAAGCTGATAGTTCGATTACGCGATCGCACGGCGGACTAGGATTAGGGTTAGCGATCGTCCGCCACTTGGTAGAATTACACGGTGGCACAGTTTCTGTGGAAAGTCCAGGTGTGGGACAGGGGGCGACATTCATTGTCAATCTGCCCATGAGAGCCATTTATGTAGAGGCTAATACCGGAGAGCAGCTTTCATCTCTGGTTGATGTCCAAGAGGCTAACAATTATCTGCCGAGGCTAGATGACTTGCGAGTGCTGATCGTCGATGATGAGGCAGACGCGCGTCATTTACTCACCACAATTCTAGGACAGTATGGGGCCCAAGTCATAGCAGCTGCATCTGCAAGTGATGCACTGTTTGCTTTGGAACAATATCGCCCCCATATACTGGTGAGCGATATTGGTATGCCACAAGAAGATGGCTACGCACTAATTCGTCAAGTGAGGGCGCTACCAACAGATCGAGGAGGGCGGATTCCAGCAGTGGCGCTGACAGCTTATGCTAGGGCGGAAGATCGGACGCAAGCGTTGTTAGCAGGCTTTCAACTCCACGTTCCCAAGCCAGTGAATCCCGCCGAGTTAGCTGCTGTGGTTGCCAACCTCACTGGACGCACTTGAAGAATTAAATTAAAAATTAACGCGATGTGCGGCTTATTCTTAGAGGATGTCTGAAAAAATTTTTGTATACACGTAACACTTCGAGATCCCCTTAAAGTCCCCGCTTAAAAATGGGGACTTTAAGAGGATGTTTGAAAAGTCCTATTGTAGGTATCAAAACGTTTTAGATCCCCCTAAATCCACGCCACTTGCTTCACTTCGCGAGACCCCAAGACCGCAGTGGCTCCCCGATAAATTGGGGGACTTTGATTCTTCCCCCTTTTTAAGGGGGGTTAGGGGGGATCGCTAAGTGTCTAAAATCACGGCGAAATACTTGTTCATTCATCCTCTAAGGGACTTCCAAATAAAAAAATACTCAACTACTTATTGTGGTGTGGGCATCTTGCCCACACCACAAGAGTTCTAAAAATTTTAGGTATGCAAACTAAATGTGGTTTAGCTTACCTACCTCGCCGCCGTTGGCATACCCAAAATATCCTCAATCCTGGGCATATCTTCCAACGCAATCACCCTTCCTTCATCCTCAAAACCGGCAATTTGATCGAAGTTCAAATACCGATACAAATCATCTGCAAAAGGATGAATTCTACTTGCCACAATATCCAAATATTCCTGCACTGTCGGAAGCCGCCCCAGCAGCGCACAAACTGCGGCTAATTCTGCTGAACCAAGATACACTCGCGCATCTTTACCCATGCGATTATTGAAGTTGCGGGTAGAGGTAGAAAACACTGTTGTGCCATCAGCAACTCGCGCCTGATTACCCATACACAAACTACATCCTGGCATTTCTGTTCTAGCACCCGCAGCCCCAAATATGCTGTATACACCTTCTTCTTTTAATTGGTGTTCATCCATGCGGGTTGGTGGTGCTATCCACAGGCGAGTTTTCACTTCACCTGCACCTTCTAAAACTTTGGCTGTTGCTCGATAATGACCAATATTCGTCATACAAGAACCAACGAATACTTCTTGCACTGGGTCATTAGCAACTTCCGATAATAACTTAACATTATCGGGGTCATTGGGAGCAGCAACAATTGGTTCTTTGATTTCGTTCAAATCAATTTCAATTATTTCGGCATACTCTGCATCAGCATCGCCTTCTAATAACACGGGATTTGCTAACCATTCTTCCATCTTTGCCACACGGCGCAGCATGGTACGCGGATCGTCATAGCCCCGTGCTATCATATTTTTCAGCAGCGCTACGTTAGAACGCAGATATTCCGAAATTGTCTCTACACTGAGCTTAATTGTACATCCGGCACAAGAACGCTCGGCACTAGCATCGGTGAGTTCAAAGGCTTGTTCAACTTTTAAATCTGGCAAACCTTCTATTTCTAGAATTCGCCCGGAGAAAACATTTTTCTTATTCTGCTTTTCTGCTGTCAGCAAACCTTTTTGAATTGCCACATAAGGAATGGCATTCACAACATCCCGCAGGGTGACACCTGGTTGCAATTCACCTTTAAATCTTACCAAAACTGACTCTGGCATATCTAAAGGCATGACACCCAAAGCCGCCGCAAAGGCCACTAATCCCGAACCGGCGGGGAAGGAAATTCCCAAGGGGAAGCGGGTGTGAGAGTCGCCGCCAGTTCCCACGGTGTCGGGTAGCAGCATCCGGTTTAACCAAGAGTGGATGATACCATCACCGGGGCGGAGGGCAACACCGCCACGAGAAGCAAAGAAATCGGGGAGTTCGTGATGGGTTTTGATGTCTACTGGTTTGGGGTAAGCGGCTGTGTGGCAGAAACTTTGGATAACTAAGTCTGCACTGAAACCAAGACAGGCGAGTTCTGTCAATTCGTCGCGGGTCATGGGGCCTGTGGTATCCTGGGAACCAACGGTAGTAATGATGGGTTCGCAGGATGTGCCGGGACGCACACCAGGTAATCCGCAAGCTTTACCGACCATTTTCTGTGCCAGGGTATAGCCTTTACCTGTATCCAAGGCTTGCTGGGGACGGGTGAAAACGGTGCTGGGTTCTAAACCAAGTGCAAGACGAGTTTTGTCGGTGAGGGTACGGCCGATAAGTAAGGGGATGCGTCCACCTGCGCGGACTTCATCGAGAATGGTATCGGGTTTGAGGGCAAAGGTGGAAATGACTTCGCCTGCTTCGTTTGTGATTTCGCCTTTGTAGGGATGGATGGTAATTACCATGCCGGTTTCGAGTTTGGTGACATCGCACTGAATAGGCAAAGCACCGGCATCTTCAGCTGTGTTAAAAAAGATTGGCGCGATCGCACCACCTAAAACATAACCCCCAGCGCGTTTGTTTGGCACAAAAGGGATATCATTTCCTGTATGCCACAATACGGAGTTAATGGCAGATTTCCGCGAGGAACCAGTACCAACCACATCCCCTACGTAAGCTACAGGATGCCCTTTTTTCTTCAGTTCGGCAATGGTTGCCACACTTCCCGGTTGCCGTGACTCTAACATCACTAAAGCGTGTAAGGGAATATCTGGGCGAGTTGTGGCACTTTGGGCGGGGGATAAATCGTCGGTATTGGTTTCGCCAGGAACTTTAAAAACGGTGACAGTAATCGCTTCTGGTATTGTGGGGCGAACGGTAAACCATTCAGCTTCCGCCCAAGAGTCAATTACTAGTTTGGCGAAAGGATTGGTTTTAGATAACTCTAAAACATCGTGGTAAGCGTCATACACCAAAAGAATTTTGCTTAAGGCGTTGGCGGCATAAGCGGCAATCGGTTCCTTTCCCTGTCCGCCCATTACCAGAGGTGTTTCGGATGAGTCGGAGACGGATACAGTGGGCAATTGCAGCAAATCAATTAAAGATTGGACATTGTAACCACCAATCATTGTCCCTAGCAATTGCACCGCTTCTATGGGCGCAATCAACGGACAGGTGACTTCCTTTTTGGCAATGGCGGTGAGAAATCCAGCTTTGACATAAGCTGCTGGATCGACACCAGGAGAAACGCGATCGCTCAATAAATGCAATAATATATCCTCTTGACCCTTGGGCGGATTTTTCAGTAATTCACATAATTCTGAGGTTTGCTTCGCATCTAATGGTAAAGGGGGAATACCGAGTGCTGCCCTTTCAGCAACGTGTTTACGATATGATTCCAGCATTTTTATGTTCTCCATTGGGATTTTCTCCCTTTAATTATGAAATATTTTTAGGCAATACTTGGCTATAAAAGTTTAGCTTACTTTTATAGCTGAAAGCCTTATGAGTAATTGGTTGACTGCAATTTTTTTATACTGAAACTTTAGTGTTTGAAAAGTATTGGGCGAATGGAATTAGCTACTACACTAAACTTAGTCCACCTCCGTGGACTAAGAGAAAATTAAGACTTTTGAACCTGGGAGAAAATGTACTCGTGATAACCAACCATCTTTTTGCATAGTTCCAAATCCATTTGCTTCGCAACGCGATCGCCTAAGCTGAAACCTTTATGGGACATTAGTTTTACTTTTTTCACTTCATCCATAATCTGTGACATGGAAAAAGTCTTTGCTAAAAAGCCAGGGTTTTCGCTGGAGAAAGAAAACCGAGTTCTTAATTTTGGATAAAGTCGAGCTAAGAAGCTAGATTGCGGAAGGGTTCTAATTACAGAATGTTCAGCAAATCTTCCTAACAAACCGAGTATTTGGAAATTAGAGTTTTGCTGTTTGGCAGCAGTGAATAAAACATCTATTTCTTTAATCTCTCCTGTAAATTTTTGTGATGCTTCGATTCAATCTACTCGGATTTTGGGACGGAATCAAAAATCTGTAAATTATCTGTAGGGTCACTTTTAACTTTCTTAGTTCATCGATTGTTCAAAAGGGTTAATGGTCTTAGCTGAATCTGTAATTAGCCGAATTTTAATCTCATGGTAAAATTCCTCTTGAAGTAGCTCTACTTTCGATTGAGCCGAAAGTAGTAGTAGCGCCCAGAAAACGCTAACTAAATGACTGTGTTTAGACTCATGTCCAGACCCATTTTGGTTGATAAGCTTTGTCTGAGTCCATAACTCTACAAGTTGTTCTAAATTCAACCAATTTTGCTCTGAATTTAGCCCCCTTGCTGATAAGTTCAACACCTGTTCGAGTTCTCTAGCTACTTCCGTCAGATTTTCCTGGTGAGCTAACTCCAGCGCCTCCCGCATACTTTGGACGCTAGGCAGACGTTTGGGACGGATAGGTTTGCTGACTTTTTCTACCAGTTTTAGCTGGTTCGCCATAATCTGCAATTGCTTAATTAATTCTTGCAGAGTCACCCGGCGCTTTGGTGGCGGCATTGCCGATGCCCGACGACGCAATTGCCTTTCTAGTGGTAGACGATGACCATGATGTGATATTCCGTCTTCATCTTCCATTAGGGCATCATCTAATACACCATCTTGAGCATCTCCTACTGTTGATAATTGCATCAATGTATTGGCTTTGAACAATACCAGCATTGATGCTGACAAAAATGCCTGTCCAGATTGAGACAAATCTGCTTCATAGCCTCTTCCTATTGACTCCGGTGCCATCAGTTCCAAGTAACGGTCAATCACCTCAATCACTTGGACATCCCAAGGGTCTATTTCTCCTTGTTCAGCTTGGTAAATCAGGTGTGTGATTGTTTCTAATAGCTCGGAAGCTTCCATCAATGGGTTCTAAGTTAATTAATGAGATATCAAAAGACCTTAACTTCAACAGTAAACTCATTGATTATTGGCAAAGCATGTACTTTAGACATTTGCTTGCACTTTTTTAATCAGGAATTGCCTGCTGGCAGTATCCTCTGAAATTTGTAATCAATCACTATTGTGAATTGTGAGATCGGAATGTGCAACTTTTGGGATTGGGAATTGGAAATGGGAAGAGGACAAGAGAATTAGGGACAAGGGGAAATACTTGTTGCAAGTTACCATCTTCCTACTTCCTAATCCCTGCTCACCTGCCATCTCAATTTTGGGGTGGGTCATGAGCAATAGTAACGGTTGATACATGCTCACTCGGCTTAACGCTTTTGATCGCATCGAAAGTGCCTTTAATAGTACCAGCGATGGGAACAGCAACAAGCGTCCCCAACAACCCAGCAATCTCAAATCCCATCAAAATAGCCACAAAAATCCAAATAGGATTCAGCCCAATAAAGTTGCCGAGTAACCTGGGAGCTAATAGGTTATCTTTAAGCTGTTGCATGAGAATTGCCGCAATGGCAACTTGAACTGCTAACCACCAATTTTGCAGTAGTACTAAAATCGTCACCAGACCAATGCCAAGAGATGCCCCAATAAAGGGAATAAGTTCCGATATCCCAATTAGTATGGCAAACAACAGGGCAAAGGGAACTTTCATCACTAAGAAAATTGGTGTCAGGGTTAGCACCATAAACAGTCCTAACAACAACTGGCTGAGAAAGAAGTTCTGGAAATTTAGGCGCAAGGCTGCGGTAAGGGGCTCTCCAATATTAGAGGGTAAAAGATTGACTAGACCATACCAAACGCGATCGCCGTATAAAAGCATATAAAATGCAAGCACAATGACTAACACTAAGTCAAGTAATCCTGACAGCAATGTTCCAGCAAATCCCACTGCACCAGAAGCTAGTTGTTGCACCAGATTCTGAATATTGGCATTGATTTGACTGCTTACAACCCTTAGATCGATTGGCAAACGTCGTTGTTTTGCCAGCATCTCAAACTGCTCTAAGTTTGCCTGACTAGCGCCTAACCAATCAGGGATCTTATTTAACAGTTGGATTGTTTGGTCAACGATCAATGGCACTAGGGTAACACCTAGAATCCCTACTAGGGTAAGCGTTGCAAGTAAGACTACGATCACCGCCTGAGTGCGCGTGATTTGGGCACGTTCAAAGAACTTAACCGGGTAATTGAGTAGAAAAGCCAAAATCGCCGCAATACTCAAGACGGTAAGGGGATGCTGGAAGTAGCGACAAAGCACGGACAGTAGCCAGACATTAAGAGCGATAATTGGACCGCTCAGACCATAAATTAACAGGCGTTTAAGGGAGGCCGAACGGCGCATTTTATGCAACCTATTTTAGATATTGCTGAGAGAATTTGTAAAATTATTGATGGCACTAATTATTTATCATCATAGATTTTTTTTAACAAAGAGATATATATAAAAGCATAAGCGTATCTGATAGTAAGGAAGTAAATAAAAATGGACAAAACCATAGCTGACCTCCGCAAAGACTACACCTTGGAAGGTTTAAGCGAACTCGAAGTAGACCTCAATCCTTTTATCCAATTTCAAAAATGGTTCGATCAGGCTCTAGCTGGGCAACTCCCCGAACCCAATGCCATGACCATTGCTACCGTTACACCAGATGGTAAGCCCTCAGCCAGAATGGTGCTGCTAAAGGATTTTGATGAACGCGGCTTTACTTTTTTCACCAACTATAACAGCCGCAAAGGACAAGAATTGGCAGAAAATCCTCTGGCGGCTTTAGTCTTCTGGTGGGCAGAACTAGAACGTCAAGTTCGGATTTGTGGGTATGTAGAAAAAGTTTCCAAAACTGAGTCCGACCAGTATTTTGATACTCGCCCTGCTAACAGTCGCCTGGGTGCGTGGGTATCTAATCAAAGTGAAGTGATAGAAAGCCGAGAAGTTTTGGAGCGACGTTTGCAGGAGTTCTACAGTAAATATGAAAATAAAGAGATCCCCCGACCGCCTCATTGGGGAGGCTTACGGGTGATCCCCACAGAAATTGAGTTTTGGCAAGGACGCTCTAGCCGCTTACACGATCGCTTACTCTATAGCCGTTTAGATAATGGCACTTGGAAAATTGAGCGGTTATCACCTTGAAGGGAGAAGGAAGCAGAGGGGACAAGGAGAATAACCATCCCCAATTCCCCATTCCCCATTCCCCACATCAGAGCATTTGTTAAATGGCAATACATTACCACTGAGCGATCGCATCTTGAATTGCTGCCCGTGCTTCTGCTAAAGATTGAGTCCGGGCATCACCCTCGTTAAGTCTGTTGGCGTTAATAAATTGAATATCTGTAATCCCAATAAAGCCGAAAATCGTCCGCAGGTAGGGTTCTTGGAAGTCATAAGCAACGGCAGGGGAGGCCGGGCTAAAGTCACCGCCACGGGCTGTAATGATAACTGCCTTTTTACCTTCGACTAACCCTTTAAAACCTTGAGCATCTAGGGCAACAGTCCGGTTAATGCGAACGATTTGGTCGATGTAAGCCTTAAAAGTGGAAGGGATATTGAAGTTGTACATTGGCACTCCAAAGACGTAGCGATCGGCTGCCAAAAACTCATCAACCAGTTCGTCAGAAATTCTGATTGCCTCAGCTAATTCTGGGGTATGGGTTTCTGGTGGCGAAAATGCCGCCGCAATCCAAGCTTCATCAACGTGAGGAACTGGGTGATGCCCTAAATCTCGATAAGCGATCGCATCTTCAGGATGTGTTGCCCTCCAAGCACTGACGAATTCTTTAGATAGTTCTCGTGAGTGCGATCGTTCAGCACGGGGGCTGGAATCAATATGTAGAATATTTACCACCAAATATCTCCTGATTAGCTAGGATTTACTGCTTTTACATTTTTAGGATCTAAATTTCCAAGCATTACATCAGATACTAAAAGTAACTAGTTACTAAAGTAAAGTAGTTACCATAAAGTAACTATTAAAATTTTTTGATTAACATAATTAATGTCTGTCTGTAAAATCAAAAATTCCTCGATCGGAAAATAATTCAGGAATTAGAATCTAGAATTTAGAATTCCATATCTGTACTCATTTCAGGTGAATAAATTGGTTTAATCCTTCTCATTAATTATCTTGTTGCACGCCGTTTACTACTGGCTTCACTTCAGAAAATGGATCGGTGCCACCACCCCAGTTAAAATCACTAATTCGGATGCTGAAGCCACCTAATTGCAACACCGGATTGTAACGAAAGGTGATGCCATAGGTGCGACGGCTATATTCCAAAATGTAGTCAGTGCTTGTCTCTCTACCTGTATCCAAGTTAACAGATGTTTGAAAGCCTAAACGAAAAGGGCCGTAGATTTGCTGTGATATCCCAGCGCTTAACACTTTGTTATCAACGGAGCGATCGAACAAAAAGGGAGATAATCCGTTATTTAAGCCTTGAGAGTAACTAACATTAAAGGCGGTATAGTCTAAAAAAGGTCGAGAAAAATGACCGATTTGCCCAACTAAGCCAATTGTACCAGTTAGAGTGCTTTGGTTATCACCATTGGTATAATAACTGCTAGTGCCTGTGAGACCAGCGATCGCTTGCAAGTAAGGAACAACAGGTCTAGCTGTGTATCGTAATCCCTGACTAGAAGTAGGTGGTAATGGTTTTCCTTGCCATAGCAATAACCCTTTACTGAGGGAAGCACTGGCTTGAAAACGACCTAGTGAGATGCGATCGTTTTCCCGTATGGGTTCTAGCAAGTCTTGGCGATCGGTATTGGCATCAATATACTGAACGCCTGCCTGATAGGTGAGGTTGATGCCACTCTTGCCTAAAGGAATTACAGGAGAGGTAATCACGCCGCCAAAGCTGCTCTGGACAGTTTGAAAGCCGAGAGTACCGTTGTAGAGCCGATCGCGGTAATTATATTGCACATTCAAGACATGGGGAAGGCGATCGCCTAATATCTGGCGCAATCCCAAATTTATTCGCAAATTGTCTTCCACCTTATTTAAGTCAAAACTGGTTAACTGACCAGTTCCCTC
Source organism: Nostoc sp. 'Peltigera membranacea cyanobiont' 213 (assembly GCF_002245975.1). NCBI lineage: Bacteria > Bacillati > Cyanobacteriota > Cyanophyceae > Nostocales > Nostocaceae > Nostoc > Nostoc sp. 'Peltigera membranacea cyanobiont' 213. The sequence goes on from NZ_NOLI01000011.1 coordinate 13,051, forward strand.
AATTACGGCTCGTGGACTCAAAACCGAATTTATCTTTGTCTTTACAGCAAACAGTGCGCCTAAATCACCCGTGCCTTCTTGCACACCTCTTTGTACTAGCAACTGAGGCGTAATCGTCCAGCTTGTCTTCTCTGTATCGATCAGTGGAAAGCCACGCTCAATATACAAACCACCCCGATCTTCTCCATCATAGCCGAGGGAAACTATCGCAGGTGTAACGTCCCGCTCCCGACGGTCAATAGTCCGCTCATTCAACGGAATTGGTAAGGAGACGGTTTGATCCAATACCAAACGCTGCTTCTGTGTCCTAATGCGGTCTACCAAGGGCGATTCTCGCGTCAGAGTTACTGTATCTGCACGCAACTCTAGTTCTGGCGGCGAAAAAGGATCGTTGGTGATGCGAACATCCCTTGCTTGCCAACCTTGGGGATAGAAGTCAATATGTTCAGCTTCAAACCTGAGTCGATTGACTGCACCCCCTGCTTTTGGGGGTGGGATGTTGCTAGCATCGGACTGACCACCTAATGCCACATCAATCTGTCCAGGGCTGCTCACACCCGAAAGGGGCTGATTGGCTCTAATGCGATCGCTCGGTGGACGTTTTGGCACTCCACCAGCAGTGATATTTGTGGGTGAGAAAGCTAAATCTGTTTGTGCTGAGGGTACATAAATTTCTCCTCTACCATTTAGCAGTTCCCCACTATCTTGAACAAAGTTATAGGTAAAGCGTTGTCCGCGCAGTATCTGATCGCCCCGTGTTAAAGTTACGTTGCCTTCTCCCGCAGCAATCAAGTTGTCCAAATTGACTTGCAGGCGATCGGCATCTACCACCGCTCCATCAAATCGCACTACTACATTACCTACAGCTGTAATAATTCGCCGTTGCTCGTCATACTCTTGCCGATCTGAAGTTACTTCTACAATTCTCGGTTTGGCTGGCGGAGTGCTAGTAGGCGCTTGTGGCTGATTGGTGGTATTTACTTTTGGTGTAGGGGTTACTGCTTGAGCTTGTTGTTGGACTTGGGAACTGAATTCTACAGTGAGCGGTGTTGAGAGTTGCTTTGTCGGGTTGCGAGACTGAAATTTTATAAAATGTTGTACTGATTGAGAACTTGGTGCAAGATCGGCAGCAGATACGGAGATATTGTCGTTTTTTGGAGACTGTGGCGCAGTAATAATATCACTTTGCTGTTTTTGCTGGGTTAACTTCTCGGCTAAAATTTCCGCCTTGGATTTGACTAACTTGTTATTTGTAACACTTGGGGCAATTTGAAGGGGAAGCGGATATTGCGCGACCAGGGGATTTGGGGAAACTCCATAGCTAAATCGTGGAGAGTCCAAAAAGTTTTGTTTTTCTCCAGCAACATAGTTGGGATTTAGCGTAGACGCGGAGCGGCTTGTCGTCAGACATCGCTCGCCAAGTTTTTGAGAAGGTTCGCATCTTACATCTAGAGAAGCCTCCGCTCCAACTTTTATTGGCAATGCAGTAGCTTCTCTTTCCTTCTCCCGTTTGCGTAACGCCGCTCTTAGGAGAACTTCCGAGCGCCGAACGCCAATGCTTGAACTTGTCTTTGTGTCTTCTTTATCTTGGTTATTAGAGGTTTTAACCTCCTGCGTGGGATAGCCAATAACCAGTGATTGCCCCAAAAGTCCAGCACTTCTAGAGCCAGTAATGGGAGAAATTTCTGGTGGAAAGGTTTCTGGTGGATGGGGTACAGGAGTTTCGACAACTACCAAGTCATCCTGAGTTGAGTTTGTCGGAGTTGGCAATTGCGAATGACTCTTGTTGTCATCCGCAATTGCCAACTCAGCCAAATCCTTGGACTGCTTGGATTTGTCTGTCTTTTGCTGTATTCCAGTTTCTACAACTGAAAGAAACTTTGTATGACTCGCAGATGAGGTGGGATTTACAGGTTGTAAAGATTCGAGGATCGGAGGCGGATTGGGTGGCAGAACTGGATGAAGCATAAGTGAGCAAAATCGGGCTAACAAACAGCCAAATGACGGACGGAAGGATAAACTATACATTTTGCCTTCCGACTGTCGCCTTCTGCTACCTACAGCAAGCTACCTGGAGGAAGAAACTTACTAAATTTCCCTTAGTAAGTTTCTGTGGCGTTTAGTATTTTCCGCCTTCCAAAGTCGCGGATGATTTATCGCCCTTTTACTCTAAGTCCCGACGGCCGGGGTTCCGAGCAGGATCGTTCGACAAAAATCCGAAGATGAAGATAGTAACGAAGAAGGCAACAACAATATAAACAGCGATTTTTAAAGTCAGCATAGAAATATCTCCAAGGGGTAAAACAAAGAAAGCTTTTCTTTGAGGATCTGCCATGCAGAAAAGATAGCTACTTTATATTACCCAAATCTTGTCCCTTTTTTAGACGACTCTAGGGATTGGGGAACTCGGGGCCCCCTCTGGGGATTAGGGGCGATGGGGACTGGCAGTGTCTACCTTACAGTTATTGAGAATGGTGCAAGATGTCAACTGTCTGACTTTTAGATGACCCTAAGAAATAACTCAGAGATTAGTTTACTCTTGTGACGTTCGCTGACGGTAAAAGTTTCTAAAAAAAAGGGTAGAGGCATAAGTTACAGGTTAGAAGAAATAATTCTCCTTGTCCCCAGTCCTCAGTCCCCAGTCCCCAGTCCCCATTCCCCTATTTCTCAGCTTGAAGTTTTGCTAGGTCTTTACCAGTTCGGTTTTTGATTACTCGTGCAGGTATGCCTATAGCAATGGAGAAAGGAGGAATATCTTTATTGACAACTGCTCCCGCACCAATAACACTGCCTTTGCCGATGGTAACGCCATCTAATACCGTTACTCCATGACCTAGCCAACAGTCATCTTCAATCACAATTCCCTTGCGAGTAACACCTTGGTATTTAATCGGCTCTATCGGATCGGCAAAATTATGATTATTAGCATATATCCCTGAGTGGGCAGCAATCATACAATGCTTACCAATTTTAATGTCTCCTGGCCCCTCAATACAGACGTTGGGAGCAATGAAGGTGTCTTCATCAATATGTATACACGTATCTTTCAAACACCCTATATCAACGTTACGCTCAATAGCTACTCTATTTCCTAGATGAATTCTATTATTTTTGTGTCCTCTAGCATCCATCCGCACACCCTTGAAAATATATACTCCACTGCCAATTTCAATACAAGAAGTACCGTTAAATTCAACACCATTTTGAATATAAACTGGGCTGTCTATTTGGGCAAAAATACTCCGATATCCTAAATTACGCAACTTCGGGCCCAGAAGAAGTGTAGGAATATCTCCTAACACAGTAGTTACTACAAGTTCTTGCACGCGCTGCAATTTTGAAAAATATTGCTCGTTATGCATGGCTACATATCTCTTCAATTAATTGTTGTTGACAGTATTGAAAGTTGTTTTGCCTGTATCCTAATCTTCTGCCAATATTCAGTGACTTTGTATTTAGTCATACATGATATGAGTGGCAGCGTTACCAAAATTTACCCATATTTGTAGATAGTTTTCCAGATGTTGGAAAACTAGAGTCTGGCTTTAACTATGCAAGCAATTCTTGAACTTAAGTGCGGCATAGTTACTGAACTGGTATGCACAATTACATTGATTCGTTAGAAGCTTTTATACCAGTTAAGACCCGTAAAAATTTTGCTTCTTTTTCACCAGGCTCAACTAACAAAACAATGTCAGTGCATTATAGAGTCAAATCTCAGACTATTAAATTTTCTGATGGGTAAATTTGCTGGTTTAGATAGGGGACAATTTTGGTTAGTCGGCAAATTTGAAAGCTTGTTACGCAAAGAAGGATGAAGTTGTTTGCCTTGAAGCTACTTTCTCCCAGGCAATTTTAGTCTTTTGAAACAACTCATTTATACAAGCTATTTTGCAACAAAAAATACATTTAACTAGACTCTTTTAAAGATTTAGATAAAATTTCTGCCTAGCATGACAATGTAATTATTGTTGGGTTTTATCGGGTATCTTTGCCCAAATAAACCCAATTAGGGTGGATTATCTCCCACATCAGCCATCACATTGAAGTTAACCATCGGTGCAAACAAGTAAGCGCTTCCCCGACTGCTATGACGGCTTTCTTGCAACGAATTTCTAGAGTATGCTGCTCCAATCATGTTGCACACGGATGATTTACAGACTAGTCAATTCACGTTTGTAATTACATGAATCGTTTTAAGAACAATTGTTTTTAACGATAACACATTTTATTTTTAGTGGAACATTCTCAAATAATTTGATTTCCAAGTTTATTGTCGATCAAAATAGCGCCAATCAGTTAACTTTTTTACTGTAGCGATGCCTGCTGCGGGCAAAGCCTATGCTACTCTTAAATAATTTTATACACTTAGTTAAAATTCATTGAGGATGGTAATTTTAAAAATGCTCTTAACGGTTACTTGCCATTTTTGTCTGTATTTCTACCGTTGATTGTCCAAGTAATGTTCTGATTGGGCGTTCAAGTCAGAATGATATCTACTATACTTATGACAACATCTTCGTTAAAAGCCAAAAGGCTCAAAATTTTTCTCTTCCTATTACTCACAATATGAAAATTTGTAAATCACCCATTCGGGTGAGCCAAGCGGGTGATGCGTGCTTGGCACTACTCATTATAAATTTTATTGAAGGAAAGCTAAAACGTAGCTTAGTTTCTAGGAGAAGTTCACAAAATAACATCAAATAACATCAAATACCCACATTGAGGTATCGGTTTTAACTCACACACTTGGTTCAAATTATGGCTTTAATTAAAGAAATTGTCCAAGAAGCTCTAACTACAGGCTATCTGAGTGTTGTAGCCGAAGATCAACTGCGATCGCAACTTCAAAGTAATTATGACTCAGAAGACCTAGATGCCTGGATCGTGTTACAGCGAGCTATTGCAGCCGGCGGTGTAAAACAAGAGTCGCGCCGAAAAAAAGCTTCTCTCTCTCCCAAAGCCAAAGACGCTTCATCAAGTATCAAACTTGCTTATCAAATGGCAGCAGAGATTGCTTATGCAGCAGCTGTAGCTTTATCAATGACAAAAAATACCAAAGATCAGCCTTCACTAGGCGCGTAAAATAACACGCTAAAAAGTTATTTTCCTGATTTAGTATCAAGAATTATACCAAGTAGTTAGTGTAGGCGTAGCCTGCCGCAGGCATGGCTTTTCCTAGTTAACTGCTTGGTATAATTTTTTAATCTCATTTTAAGTGATGTCAACGACAGGCTATTTGGGATCGCCTCTCCTGGAACTTACTTTAACATAAGAATCATAACTGCTTCTTTATCAGCGCAATTGTATTAAAAAATAATTAAAAATTTCATTTTTCTGGCAACAGCTATGATAAATTTTCACCCTCAGCCAAGACCATAGAACTGATCCCCGGAAGCAATACTAAAATAAATATAAATTATTTCTTTAAAACTAGATTTTTTTAAGTGATATATGCCACTCAATGATTAAATCTTAATATACCAAGTACATGGCTGAAAGTAACGCACAGAATTAGAAACACCTTGGTGTCAACTTTAGCAACGATGTTAAAAAAAATTCTCAATGCTTAACAAAGTCATCGCTTTTTCACAAACTACAGTATAAAGAATTGGCAACATTGGTAAAGACAGTAAACAATAACCATAACTAAACTTGGAGTTTTGCCAACCTATGCAGCCAATTCGCACATTTAACGTATCTCCTTCACTACCACCGCGACTCGAACCACTGCGGCGGTTATCATATAACTTGCACTGGGATTGGAACGTTGATACTAAAGATTTATTCCGTCGCTTAGACTCTGACCTGTGGGAGTCTAGCCATCACAACCCAGTGTTAATGCTCGGTACTATCTCCCAATCGCGGCTTTTGGAAGTTGTCGAAGATGAAGGCTTTCTAGCGCAAATGGATCGGGCTGACCGTCAGTTAGACGATTATTTGCAGGAGCGCACTTGGTATCAAAAACAACGGGAAGATAAACCAAAAGAATGCTACGCCTATTTTTCGGCGGAATTTGGACTTGTCGATTGTTTGCCCGTCTATTCTGGAGGCTTGGGTGTTCTGGCGGGGGATCACCTCAAATCTGCTAGCGACTTGGGGCTACCACTTGTGGGTGTAGGTTTGCTGTATCAGCAAGGCTACTTTGCCCAATACCTCAACGCTGATGGCTGGCAGCAAGAACGCTACCTGCTCAACGATTTCTATAATATGCCCTTGCATCTAGAGCGCAATGCCGATGGTTCAGAACTGCGGATTGCGGTAGATTATCCAGGACGCAAGGTGTATGCGAGAGTTTGGCGCGTACAGGTGGGAACAGTTCCTCTGTATCTGCTGGACACCAATATCGAACCCAACAACACTTACGACCACGATATCACAGATCAGCTATACGGTGGCGACATCGATATGCGTATCCACCAGGAAATTATGCTGGGGATCGGTGGCGTGCAAATGCTCAAAGCTTTGGGGCTGAAAGTTACCGCCTACCACATGAATGAAGGCCACGCCGCCTTCTCTGCTTTAGAACGCATCCGCTTGCTGATTCAGGAAGAAGGGCTGAGTTATATTCAAGCTAAACAGGTGGTAGCTTCTAGTAACATTTTTACTACCCACACACCAGTACCTGCGGGGATTGACTTGTTCGCTCCCGACAAAATGCTGCACTACCTGGGGTACTATGCAGAGATATTTGGATTGCCCAAAGAGCAATTTTTAGGACTGGGGCGTGAAAATACAGGCGATTTATCGGGGCCTTTCAGTATGGCGGTGCTGGCGCTGAAAATGGCAACATTTTCTAACGGTGTCGCCCAACTACATGGTGTTGTGTCGCGGCAAATGTTCCAAGGCTTGTGGAAGAATGTGCCGGTGGAGGAAGTGCCGATCGCAGCAATTACGAATGGTGTCCATGCTCGTAGTTGTGTTGCGAAATCAACTCAAGAGTTATACGATCGCTACCTCGGCCCAAATTGGTCATCAGCACCACCAGATAGCCCATTGTGGGATCGGATGGATGCCATACCCGATGAGGAATTGTGGCGCAATCACGAACGCTGCCGCTTAGATATGATTTTGTATGTGCGGGAGCATTTGGTCAAGCATTTAACCGATCGCGGCGCTTCTGCTTCCGAAATTATCCAAGCCCAAGAAGTTTTAGATCCCTACGCTTTCACCATTGGCTTTGCCCGCCGATTTGCCACCTACAAACGCGCCACCCTCTGGATGCGCGATTTGGATCGCATTAAGCGGCTTTTGCTGGCTAACAAAGACCGGAAAGTGCAATTCGTGATTGCTGGTAAAGCACATCCTAAGGATATTCCCGGTAAAGAACTGATCCGCGATATCAATCACTTTATCCGCGAACAACATTTAGAAAAACAGGTCGTGTTTGTTCCCAATTACGACATTCACATATCCCGGTTGATGGTTGCGGGTTGTGATATTTGGTTAAATACACCGCGTCGTCCACGAGAAGCCTCTGGTACTAGTGGCATGAAAGCCGCAATGAATGGCTTGCCAAATTTAAGTGTACTAGATGGCTGGTGGGATGAAGCTGATTACGTCCGCACAGGCTGGGCGATTGGACATGGAGAGAATTACGACGATCCTAACTACCAAGATGAAGTAGAAGCAAATGCTCTCTACGAGTTGCTTGAGAAGGAAGTTGTACCGCTATTTTACGAACACCGGGATAGTGATGGCTTACCCCGTCCGTGGGTTGCGAAAATGAAGGATGCAATTCGGTTGAATTGTCCCTTCTTTAATACAGCACGGATGGTAGGAGAATATGCTGGGAGAGCTTATTTCCCGGCTAGCGATCGCTATCATACCCTGACAGTTGATAACTATGCCCCAGCGAAAGAACTAGCTGCTTGGAAAGAAAAACTGAGCGGACACTGGTTCAACATCAGAATCAAAGATGTTGACGTATCAGCAGCTTCAGACATTGAGGTTAACCAAACCGTTGCGGTCAAAGCCAAGGTTGACTTAGCAACTTTGAGCAAGGAAGATGTGCAGGTAGAGTTATATCAAGGTGCGATCGATGCCAATGGTGATATTGTCAACGCTGTAACAGTGGTGATGGATTACCAAGGTGAGGATTCACAGCAATTGAGCATTTACACGGGTAATATCACTTATACCGCTTCTGGTTTGCAAGGCTTGTCTTTGCGTGTATTGCCGAAAAATCAAAACCTGGCTAATGCTTATGAACCAAGATTAATTGCTTGGGCAGAATAATAGTGCTAAGTAATTGTTGAATACTCAAGATTAGGCGTTGCTAAACTTAAATTAGCAACGCCTTTTATTATGCGATGCAGTCACACCCAAAAAATAATTATTGCTATAATTCCTCATAATTATAAGGAAAATGCAATTTGACTGGAATAATCACAAAAGTCAGCTTCTTAAGCTTTGATCGATCCGCACTTTGGAGCGACAAGTACTAATGTCTGCGAATGTGGATTTCTTGGTTTACAAACGTTATACCAATCTGTAATAGCTTTGATTGACAATCAAAATATTAATAGTACACAAAAAATATTTTTACGTAAATTTATCAGCAAATAATGTGAAGAATATGCAAAGATGCGGGTAAAAGCAAAAATAGCTAAGTAAATACAGTAGTATATGGTAAGTGTTTGGTTATTTAGATGTTCTCTATTTTCAAGCTAGACATCTAAACAGAATTGTCCACAAGGGGGGTATAAAAATCTCTTTGCCGATCAAAAGTTGAATGTTTTCTCTTCTAGTAAGACTTAGACGCTGGCAAAAAACCAAATACCAAGTATAAATTCCAGGCATTCAATCGTCAGATTCTTTAATCATCCTTGTTCAATGATTATTACTGAACAAGGATAATTAATTTAGTCTGAAATAACTGATAATCCTAAATACAGACGCTCATTAGTTTGTACAGCGCTTAAGGCTTAGATAGTTTTCAGATAAATTTAGATAGCGTCACGTAAAAGCCATTCTCTGGATGAATCTTTGATGAACATTAGTATTAATTAAAGATGATGTATAAGTATGGCAGAAACTTAAAATCCCGGTTAATTTTTGTGCCCAAAAATAGTAATAAAGTCCATGTTGATAACGTAAGTTACTGAAAAGCTAGATTTAGGTAGATAAAAGTTATGGCAAATATCATTGGAACCAACGGTAATGATAACCTACTGGGTACTTATCAAGCGGACACAATTAACGGTAAAGCAGGGAACGATACCATCACAGGTAACGGGGGTAACAACACCCTAACTGGTGGCGCTGGCAATGATGAATTTGTTTATGACTACATCATCAATAATATCGATATCATCACCGATTTTGGTGGCGTAGGTAAAGGAACACACCCAACAGCAGCAGTCATTGCCGAAGTTGACACTCTAAATTTTCAGGACGATAGTCGCTTGACTGCCCAAAATATGATCCTGACCCAGAATGGCAACAATCTGGAAATCACCTTTGCAAATGCAGACTACTATCAAGACGACCCTACTCCCAAAGTCATTCTGCAAAACTTTGCCTTGGAAAATCTGGATAACCTCAGCAAATCCACTGGAGCGAGTGTAAACTTGGGCAATATCCTGTTTTATGGGCAAACTACCATCACAGATAGCTTTGATGTTTTTAATGCCAACTCTACCCAAAGTACTATTTTCAATAAGAATACAGTCACCTTCCTTAACGACCTGAATAACAATGTTAACGGCTTTGATAACTCAGATGATGTCATAAATGGTCAGGGGGGTGATGACAAAATCGATGGCAAAAGTGGCAATGACTTACTCAGAGGTGGTGCGGGGAATGACACGCTCATTGGTGGTGCTGGGAATGACACGCTCATTGGTAACACAGGCAATAACTCCATCGCTTATGGTACTGCCGATGATAATTTGAATCTTAACAATTCAAAAGGCAACGATCTGCTCATTGGTGGCGATGGAAATGATTCTCTCTTTGCCTCTGGTGACTACAGCTCGATCCGAGGAGGCGAAATTTTATTTGGCAATTCTATCTCTGGCAATAACACCCTCAATGGTGGCGCTGGTGACGACACCTTGAATGCTAGTTATTCAACAGGCAATAACATCCTCAATGGTGGTATTGGTGATGATTACTTGGATGCTATTTATTCAACAGGTGATAATCTGCTTTCAGGTGGCGCTGGTAATGATTATCTCTCCGTTTCTGGCCTGCACGACTACGAATTTGGAGAATTTGGGAGAATTTATGGCACTGGCAATAACACGCTCATTGGTGGTGCTGGTGAGGATACCTTAGATGCTAATTATACAACAGGCAATAACATTCTCAAGGGTGGTGCTGGTGATGATTACTTGGATGCTAGTTATACAACAGGCAATAACACCCTCAAGGGTGGTGCTGGTGATGATTACTTGAATGTTAACAATTCAGAAGGCAATAATCTGCTCTTTGGAGGTGATGGCAATGATACCCTCTCTGGGGGCACTAGTGGCAATGATCCCAACGCTCACTTCACTAGTGGCAATAATACGATGGATGGGGGTAAAGGCGATGATTTGTTGTCTGCCGATTACACCTATGTTACCGAAGGAATTACAACAACTTTCAATGCTACTACTAAAACTGGATCGATTACAGCAGGCACAAATCAGGTTAGCTACAAGAATATCGAACGATTAAATATCGTAGGTACAGCCTACAATGACAATCTTGTGGGGAGCAATGGTAATGATACGCTCTCCACGGGCGGTGGTGGCAATGATACGATCGATGGGGGTAAGGGTGACGATTTGTTGTCCGTAGATTATATCTATGCTACCGGGGGAATCACAACAACATTCGATACCAGTACTAACATTGGTTTAATTACGGCGGGCACGAATAGCGTTAGCTACAAGAATATCGAACAATTAAGTATCTCAGGTACAGACTACGATGACAATATTGTGGGGAGCAATGGTAACGATACACTCTCCACGGGCGATGGTGGCAATGATACGATCGATGGAGGGGCAGGTAACGATTACTTAGGAGTAAATTACTACAATACTAACGCAGGAATCACAACGACATTCGATAGCACTACTAACATTGGTTTAATTACGGCGGGCACGAATAGCGTTAGCTACAAAAATATCGAACAATTCAATATCTCAGACACAGCCTACGATGACAATATTGTGGGGAGCAATGGTAACGATACGTTTTATATAAGCAATGGTGGCAATGATACGATCGATGGAGGGAGAGGTAACGATTACTTAGGACTCGATTACTACGATTCTGCCGCAGGAATCACAACAACATTCGATACCACTACTAATGTTGGCTCAATTACGGCAGGCACGAATAGCGTTACCTATAAGAATATCGAACAATTCAGTATCATGGGCACAGACTACAATGACAATATTGTGGGAAACAATGGCAATGATACGATCTACGGAGACCAATATGGCAATGATACCTTCAAAGGTGGCGCTGGTGACGATTACTTAAGTGTTTTGGCTTCATCAGGCGATAAGATATTGGATGGTGGCGATGGTAATGATATTCTCACAGCCTCTAATGCCACTGGTAATAACACACTCATTGGTGGTAATGGCGATGATATCCTCATAAGTGGTGCTGGCAATGATATCCTCATAGGAGGCTATGGTAATGATACCCTCTATGGGGGAAATACCATCTATGCTGGAAACCCAAACCCTACTGATACCTTTGCTTTCAATAGTTACAATGAAGGCGTTGATACTATTTTTAACTTCAACACCAATCATGGACTGATTCAGGTATCGGCTGATGGTTTTGGTGGTGGGTTATCAATAGGTTCGCTTCAGACAAATCAGTTTACCCTGGGAACATCTGCAACGACAAGCAATCAACGATTTATTTATAACAGTGCTACAGGTACATTGTTCTTTGACCAAGATGGCAGTGCGGCTGGGTTTACTCAAGTAAAATTTGCACAACTATCTACTGGATTGTCACTAACCAACAACAATTTTGTGGTTGTTTAATCTTTATTAACGCTTCGCGATCGCCAAGCAATCCGATTTGCGGGGTGCTATTTTTAGCATCTCGCATTCCATTGCTCAATGCAAGTCGTTTTGGTAAGCGATCGCAATTCTTGTCGAGAAAGCCTTTGCTCAAATTCTTTGAGGGATGATAATGTAGCCTGTGGTGCGATCGCCTAATACCAAATTACGTTCTTCTCCCCAATACCACCAGTATGCACCAATGTAAGCGCAAACTAGGCTATCTAGTTTATCTTCGACTGCTTTGAGGGCTGCGCCGGTGGTGGGGATTTCAAGAGGAAAGGAACCGCAGAGGCGCAGAGTCTGCAGAGAGGGGGAAAGAGAGGGGAAGATATTGAGAAGATAATTTTGGAGTTTGATTAGTTCTAGGCGGCGATCGCTGAGTCGTCCTTTTTTGTATTTGAGGATGCGTTCTAAGTTGAATAGGTTAACGATTGCTGGGTGGGGGAAGACTTCTATTTGATATCTGCTGAGTTTTTGCGGTTCAATGTGGGTGCATGGGCAAAACCGCGTGATTCTAATTCTAAGCCAAAGTTGATGGTGCGATCGGCAAAGGGTAGGTTTTGATTAGCTGGGTAGCATCCCGCATGATATTTGCCAAAGTATTTGTGGCTAAGTTTGTCGGGGAGGCGACTCCCGGTAGCGTTGGGTATGAGGGTAGGTGCATCTACGGCGATGATAGCTGGTTCCTTTTGCACGCTTTGATCGATCCAGGTGAGAATGTCTGCAATGGCTTCTTTGCGGTCTAGATCGAGGAGTTGCAGTTGTCCATCTATCCATTCTAAACAGCACAATCCACTTGGTTGCGATCGCCAGCCTAAATCAATGCCAATAAATTTCATTGTAATAACACGAATTTGCACTTATTTTCACATTTACGGGCAACCATTTCCCTAAATTTTCTTGCTAAGAATCGTGAAAAATAATCTTATAATCTTAAAAAGATTGTTTTAATTTATTTTATCTGGCAATAAATTAATCAAGATTATTCCCATGAAAATCTTATTTTTACATCCCAATTTCCCCTCGCAATTTCGTAATCTAGCGACAGTTTTAGGTAAAGATCCTAATTGTCAAGTTGTCTTTGGGACAAATCGTCGTGAAGGGGAAATACCTGGGGTTTATAAAGCTATTTATACTCCTTCTCGTGAAGCTGCTCCCCAAACCCACCATTATGTCCGCAGCCTGGAAAATGCTGTTCTTACCGCCCAGGCTGTCTATCGCGTGGCAGAAAAATTAAAAGCCGAGGGTTTCGTTCCAGATATAGTTTACGGCCATTCTGGTTGGGGGCCGACTTTATTTATGAAAGATGTTTTCCCCAAAGCAGAATTATTGTGTTATTTCGAGTGGTTTTATCACGCTCACGGTTCCGATGCAGATTTTGATCCCAATGAACCACTGAATGCTGATGATGAATGCCGTATCCGCGTGAAAAATACGCCGATTTTGACTGATTTATATAGCTGCGATCGCGGTCTTTCTCCGACGTATTGGCAGCGACAGCAATTTCCCAAAGAATATCATAGCAAACTCACTGTAATTCATGATGGTGTTGATACCAATTTTTTTGTTCCCAAACCAGGTGCAAAGTTAGTTTTACCAAGAATAAATCTGGATCTTTCCCATGTGGAAGAGTTGGTAACTTATGTAGGACGCGGGATGGAACCTTATAGAGGTTTTCCGCAGTTTATGGAAACGGTAGCGCTAATTCAGCAGCGAAGACCTAAGTGCCATGTAGTAGTTGTAGGAGAAGATCGGGTGGCTTATGGGAAGAATCTCCCTAATGGTCAGACTTATAAACAATTAATGCTAGAAAAATTAAAATCATCTTTGGATTTATCGAGGCTGCACTTTACAGATAGGCTTCCTTACAATGAGTACCTTCAGGTTTTACAAGCTTCTTCTGCTCATATTTATTTAACCCGTCCTTTTGTTTTATCTTGGTCAATGTTAGAAGTAATGGCAGCAGGATGTTTACTAATAGCTTCTAAGACTTCGCCAGTATTAGAAGTCGTACAAGATGGAGTAAATGGACTGCTAGTAGATTTCTTTTCTCCCCAAAACATTGCTAATCGGATTGAAGAAGCACTGAATCATCCCCAAGAAATGAACGGAATTCGTGCGAATGCGCGAGAGACAATTCTGAAGCATTATGATTTAGCAAAACTGTTACCACAGCATTTACAATGGATGTTTGCTGGAAAAAATTCTGAGAGTTTGAAAAAGCGGTCAGTTTCTAAAGGATTTGGCAAACATTAGATGGCATTAGTCATTAGTTATTGATCGTTAGTTACAACTAACAAAGGGCAAATAACAGAGAAATATAAAAGCGATATTTCAAATGCGGATTATTTTTACTATTGCCCATTTTTTTAAACCTAGTAATGAGGGTCGTCATGCTTCTCAACGCAAAGACCCACAACCCCGCTTGCAGGCGTTAACTAAAAGCATTACCGCCTTACACGAATTATTTGGCAAATCTCAAAGGATCGTCAACATTGCTCAACGACTAGCTTTCCCTGCTAACCAACCTCAATCTCACGAACTAGATATTGTTATTTGTACAACCAAAGATCATCATCTTCTTAATCATCTTCCCTTGCCATCCCATTTATACAAGCATCATTCTACTAATGTAGAACCTCTGCTTTTAGGATTTGAGTGCCAAGCTGTTCTACAAAGTTATCTTGGTCAGTATGATTACTACTGCTTCCTTGAAGATGACCTAATTATCCATGACCCTTGGTTTTTTATAAAATTAAACTGGTTTACCCAACAAGCAGGTGATTTAAATTTGCTCCAGCCAAATCGTTATGAAGTCTCCCCCCACGGTTTGGTTCACAAAGCTTACATTGATGGAGATTTGGCTTTTCGAGTAACTGCCCCCTTTCAAAATGTCCGAGAGCAACAAGAACTAAAGGGTACAATCATGAATACACCAATCACCTTTATTCGTGCCCTCAACCCTCACGCAGGCTGCTACTTTTTGAATGCAAATCAAATAGCTCAATGGGCTAATCAAACTTATTTTCTTGACCGGGATATTAGCTTTGTTGGCCCTCTAGAAAGTGCTGCCACCTTGGGAATTATGAAGACATTTCGGATTTACAAAACCTCACCTGAACAAGCAAGTTTTTTGGAGATTCAGCACTTTGGAACTGGGTTCCTGGGGCTAATTGGAGGACAAGTGGGTTTAGCAGAAAGGTGAGAAATATTTAGCCAACAGTTTTATCTCTCGGCTCAATCCCGTATTATATCTTCAAAAATATTCCTAAATGTATGTTAAAACTTCTTACGTTTTAATGTTAAAAACTGAAAAAATCTAAAGATGATACTCATGTAGCGTTTTTTAATGCTTTTAGGAGTATGACTATGACTGCTGATACTCTGTTGCAAGAAATAGAAAAGTATATCCCTGTTGTGGGAGATATAAATATCAAAAGCCCATTAGCATACCAAGTAACTCGTGGGGCTGTTGAGGTAGTCAACACAGTCCAAATGGCAGTGGCAGAAGCTTATATTAACGGATTAGAAGTTCCTGATTCAGTTCTAGAATCGCTCTTCGATACCTGTATGCCAATTTTATTTCAGTATTTCCCATCCCTCCTAGCACCCTATGAATGGGTATTAAAAGAAACCGATCATCTCGCCGAAGGATCGCGGGAACTAATGAAAATTCAGTACGACTTGCCTCAAGCCATGCTGAATACTATGTTGTGGGACGGGAAACTCATTTATCCGAAGTATAGTATGGGATTGTGGGAAAAAGGAGCATTAAACCTTGAGCAATCGCAGATGCAGATGATTGATGATGTGATTGAAAAGCTAGATATCCAGGATGGAGACAATATCTTAGACTTTGGGTGCGGGTGGGGATGTGTTCCTAATTACATTCTTTCTAAGTTTCCCAATGTCAGGTTTACGGGTCTTAATTTAAGCCACGAGCAATGTGAGTATATACGCCACAAAATGCAAGATCCTGAAAGTTATCTCAGTTCAGATCGGTTTACCCTATATGAAGGTGATTTGAACAATGCAAATTTCGAGACAAAGTTTGATAAAATCCTCTCGATTGGTGTTTTTTGTCATGTTGGTAACTTAACAGCAGCCTTTAAAAAATTAGCTTCGTTTTTGAAAGATGATGGCAAAGTTTTTATTCACATCATCACAGTCCGCATCCCTAACAATATGTCTAGCGTTTACACCCACAAATATATTTTTCCACACGGTCGATACTGGAATTACAATGCTGTTCCTAGCCATCAACAAGACCTCAAAACAGTTAAACAATGGTATATCAATGGCTTTAATTACTCTAAAACACTAACTAATTGGTTACGAAATTTTGACGACAATCAGGCAACAATAAAAACATTAAACTATGGCATGGACTATGCCAAGTTTCGCCGGATATGGAGGTTTTATTTGATATGGTTTATTCGCAATTTTGCTAGTTGTGATGGAGAATATAATGGTAATGGTCAATTTTTAATGGTTCATTCTTAGGCGGACAAAGCTAAAGTTTCCCCTGATAGGGGTTGAACAACATAGTGTCAATTACATTCCCCATCATTTAGTTTGACCAATTTACCAACCGAAATATCAGACAGATATCTTTGCTTCAGCCTGGAACACTAAGTTCTGACCGTTTCGGTTTTTGGCACGGGTAAGAAGTTCTGTTTCAGAAGGGACTCTAACTTTTGACGCTAGCTTCAGGAACTCAAGCATTCTTATGAACCAAAATGTAGGGTCTGGAAGATAAGCAACCCGGCCCTCTCGCACGGTTATGCCATGCCGAGCTGACGACTGGAATGCATGATGAAGATTATGCCAGCCTTCACCCAGGGTCAGAAATGCGACAAGCCAATAGTTCCTACTATGGTCGTTGGTTATGAACGGTTGCTCGCCAAATATGTGGCTGAGTGAGTTGACGGTGGCGACACCGTGGAAAAGGACAGTTGTGCTGAGGAAAAAAGCGCCGAGATATTCAGTTCCACCGATGTAGTAAGAGATAGCACCAAGAGCAACCGTAGGAATAAAGTGTAAACGGTCAATAATCTTTAAAACCAGGTTACTCTCAACATCCGTGGGAAGCTTTGAGGGAAAAAACTGTGGGGAGAATAACCATCCAGCCTGAGACCACCAGAATCCTTTGATTCCCTTGAAAGGTAGATAAGGGGAATGAGGATCTTTTTCTTGGTCTGAGGATTGATGATGGGCCATGTGGTGAGCTTTCCACCAACTTGGCCCCATCTGCCCAGCTGAAGCAGCCACGATGCTTCCAACGCATAAAACTGACGTTGGAGCCTGGTAGCTCTTGTGGGTGAGTAGCCTATGGTAGATGCCAGTAGTTGCAAGCATTCGTATTACATATAACAACACGGCCCACAAGGCAGCACCCCACGATAAGCCAGTAAAAATAATGATTAGCGATCCTAAATGACTCATCACGATCAAAGTAGGGCCTATTATGTAAGAAATCATCGTGAACTGAGAGTACTGCTTCATTCGTCTTCTAACGTCCTTAATCTTCAAAATACAAATGCACTACATCCTAGTCGCAGTTAAGCCTGCGGACAACATAATGCCCACCCTTGCCAGCGCTAACACTACAGGGATATCTTGGCACAATTCGCTTCATAGAATATAAAAAGTCCAATTCAAACACAAGCGGCTGCAAAAAAGCAGTGTGAGAAAAGCTCTAGAAGGAAAGTTGGTTTATCAAGGCTATTTATGGTAGTGGGTGTAGTAAGCCAAATATTTATTGATGTTTGCACTTATTTCTATTTTTCTCTCACTCTACACCCAGTCTACTTAGTGTCATTCCATTATGGAATTAGAGTAGTCAAGCTTTCATCAGTAAAGTCACTAGGGTGGAAAAATTAATTCACAATTTCCAGATTAGTGCTAACTCTATCTGACAAAAACTGAAATTTTTTTATTTCTGTAAATCACAGCTATTTTCAGGCAAATAGACCACGCAGTAGGTAACAGCATTGCTGTGTTATTTGAACGCAACCTTCTGCATTGTTAATGTATCGACAAACAATGGCTTTGTATTGAGACTACAGTAAGTAGCCACCTTACAAGCTATAGGATTACTATTTGATTTTTGAACGAAATTAGGTATTGTAGAGGAGCAAGTGCGTTGCGGTGAATCCAGCGCTGTAGGCGGGTTTCCCGCCGTAGGCGACTGGTGAACCCAAAGGGAGGTTCCCTCCGTTGTAGCAACTGGCGTTGTGTTAGAACGGAGTTCGTAACGCACTATTATTAAGGGTTTGATGCCGTACTCTCCGCGCTCACATTCTACGGATATTTTCATAAATCAAACCGGATTCCTATATCATTAGCACACAAACTTGTGTCATTACTTCACTAAGTTGTCGTTTTCCTTCGTTAAGAGTTTCTATAGCAATCCGAGATTGAGTTAAAATCTTCATCTCGGAACGGCGAGTTGACCTGGAAAATGTCAAAATTAAATGAGTTTTGCGTAGGTGCATACTCCTACACAGAAGCGACTTGTCACCAGACATCGCCACTTTACATAGCGCAGAATTGAGATAACTTAGTTGAAATTTATGGGCAAGCAACGTGTTCTTTCTGGAGTTCAACCAACCGGCAATTACCATCTAGGTAACTATTTGGGAGCCATTCGCAACTGGGTAGAAGGTCAGAGCGAATACGAAAATTACCTCTTTGTGGCTGACTTACACGCGATTACAGTGCCACACGACCCAAAACAGTTAGCGGCTGATACCTACACTCTTGCTGCTCTCTATCTAGCTTGTGGTCTTGATTTAAATCACTCCACCATTTTTGTCCAATCTCACGTTTCGGCCCACAGCGAACTCACCTGGTTGCTCAACTGCATTACACCTCTAAACTGGCTGCAAGATATGATCCAGTTCAAGGAAAAGGCTGTTAAACAGGGAGAAAATGTGAGTGCAGGTTTATTGGATTACCCTGTGCTAATGGCGGCTGATATTTTGCTTTACCAAGCTGATAAAGTGCCAGTGGGTGAAGACCAAAAGCAACACTTAGAATTGACACGAGATATTGCAGCTCGGTTAAATCACCAATTTGGTAAACCAGATCAGCCCGTGCTGAAGTTACCAGACCCTTTGATTCGTAAGGAAGGGGCAAGGGTGATGAGTTTAGCAGATGGTACACGCAAAATGTCAAAGTCCGATCCTTCTGATTTAAGCCGAATCAGTTTGCTAGATTCACCAGAACAGATTCAATACAAAATTAAGCGTTGTAAAACCGATCCGATTCGGGGGCTGACTTTCGACGATCCAGCGCGTCCAGAGTGTAATAATTTGTTGACGCTGTATACATTGCTTGCTGGAAAGAAAAAGGAAGATGTCGCAGTTGAGTGTCAGGATATGGGCTGGGGACAATTTAAGCCATTGTTGACGGACACGATAATTGAGTCCCTGAAACCAATTCAAGAAAAATATCATTCGGTAACGGCAGACAAAAGCTATTTGGAGTCTGTGTTGCGGGATGGAGGGGAAAAAGCTAGAGCGATCGCTAATCAAACTTTATCACAAGTAAAAGCTGCTTTAGGCTATTCTCTTCCTCTATAGGCTTTCGCTTTTAGGTGTGATTTGCTATACCATTTAAGAAATTGAAATTCTTAATTTTATGCATTACACCCATAGCTCCACAGCCTTCCAGAGAGCTGTACAAGCAGGTGAATTTCTAGTTACCGCTGAGGTAGCACCGCCGAAAGGGGGAGATCCAACACACATGATTCAAATGGCGGCGACTCTTAAGGGAAGGGTTCATGCTGTCAATGTTACTGATGGTAGTCGTGCAGTGTTACGGATGTCCTCGTTAATGGCATCAGTGATTTTGTCACAAAATGGCATAGAGCCAATTTGTCAAATTGCTTGCCGCGATCGCAACCGCATTAGTTTACAAGCTGATTTAATGGGCGCTCATGCTTTAGGTATTCGTAATATTTTAGCGTTGACTGGCGACCCAGTAAAAGCAGGCGATCATCCAGATGCCAAAGCAGTTTTTGACTTGGAAGCGGTGCGACTTCTGCAACTAATTCGGAAGATGAATCAAGGCGTTGATTGTAATGAGAAACCTTTGACTGATGGAGCGTTAGATTTATTTGTTGGTGCAGCAGTAGATCCGCAATGTAAAAGTTGGTCGGGTTTGCAAAGTCGATTTGAACGCAAAATCGAAGCAGGAGCGCAGTTTTTTCAAAGTCAGTTGATTACTGATTTTGATGTTCTAGAAAAGTTTATGGATACAATTGCTGCTGGCTATAAAAAACCGATTTTGGCAGGAATTTTTCTATTGAAATCGGCAAAGAATGCTCAGTTTATTAATAGATGTGTTCCGGGTGTAAATATTCCCCAACATATTATTGATAGATTGGCAAAAGCTAAAGATCCTTTTGAGGAAGGAATAAAAATTGCCGCCGAGCAAGTGCAAATAGCGCGGCAATTGTGTCAAGGTGTCCACATGATGGCGGTGAAGCGAGAAGATGCGATCGCGCCAATTTTAGATTTGGCTGGCATTGCTCCAGTTAATCAGTTGGTATCTATGTAAAGAAGATAACGAATATTTTATTAAAGCAGATGGTAACAACCATCTGCTTTTTTAATGCTGCAATCAGCCATCGACGAAGATAAGTTATTTCTTTTTGGCGTATTAGACCACTATTACCACAATTCAAAGAGGAATCAGGAGATAAGACAGACAAGGAAGAAAATTCTACCTTATCTCCCTACTGCCTATTTTCCTCATAATTTATCCAATTGGTTGATTTTCATCACATTGATGTGAATACTGAAATTCCAAATCATTTTGCCGTTCTCTACCTCCTCTATACACAATCGGACAAAACTTAGTGTTAGCGCTCATACAATCCATGTGTGGAGTTTTAGCACACACCACGAGTAGTCCACCCAGAACAAACAACAAACCACAAATTGCAAGCGTATTAACCCAATAAATTTCCAGCGCTCCGTGAACCACTACCTCACGCAGTAGAGATACAATTGTTACCTCAACTGCCACTCCTACAGAGATACTATGTTCTTGCAAATAGACCATTAATAGTCGAAATAACTCGACTAAAATTAACACAAATAGTATTTTTGCAGTCACGTGTTTATAGTCTAGTGGCTGCACGAGGGCGATCGCTATCCCCCACAATTGGATTAGCATAACGGCAAACAAACCCAAACACAAGACAATCACAATTAAGTCTTGAAAGGCTTCCATGTTGCGAACAATTGAGTGCCGATCGAGCCAGCGATCGCTAAATAAAAATCGACTTTTCTGGCGCTTTTGCATGTACGTTTTTCCAATCGGGACAACTTCAGACAACACCAGCGAGTTAACCCAATAGTTTTATGTTATGCAATATTAAGCTTTTGCGCCTCAGCGAGGTTGGTAATTTATCAGTCATTGGTCATTGGTCATTAGTCATTAGTTTTTAGACAAAAGACAAATGACTAACGACTATTTACTATTCATTTTAAATTTTGTGCCTGTTGCAACAATTGTTCGGCATTTTTTGCCCATTGAGGATTACCCTGAGCTTTGTATAAATCTTTAGCAAATTGGAATACTTGTACTGCATCTCCATATTGCTTTAACTGGATAAAAACTAACCCTGCACCATAATAAGCGTTGGGATAGTTAGAGTTAGCCTCGGCTGATTTTCTAAAAGCTTCTAATGCCTCTTGGAATTTACTTTGTTGGAAAAAAATTGAGCCGAGATTGTAGTAAGCTTCTGGATACTTAGGATTAATTTTTAATGCCTGATAAAATGCACTTCTGGCTGGATCGAGTTTACCTTGTTGGAGATAACACATCCCTATATGATAAGGAGGTTCTGGTGCATTTTTGCTATATTCAATCGCTTTTTTAAAAGATGCGATCGCTTTCTCACAATCTCCTTGCTGCTCTCGTACCAAGCCCAAGTTATAATGGGCAAATCCTAATTTTGGATCGAGTTCTAGCGATCGCTGCAAATAATCGTTAGCTAACTGTAAATTATTGCCTTCTAACAACGCACCACCTAAATTAGCAAAAGCTGGAGCAAATTTCGGATCGGCTTGCGTTGCTCGATAAAATGCATCCGCAGAGGGTTGTAATTGTCCCGTTTGTCGGTACGCTAATCCTAAATTATAGTGCGCTGGTGCTAATTTCGGATCTAACTTGGTTGCTTGTTTAAAGGCTGCGATCGCATCTTGTACTTTTCCCGCCTGAATTGCCTGTAAACCTTGGTTCAACCAGTCTATGGCTGTTTTACCATTAGATTGTGCCAGCTTTGAGGGGACAGAGGGAGAGAGAGAAAGAGACGGCGAGGGAATACTAACAACCAACAAAGTCAAACTTACTAACCCTATTATGGGATATTTAGAAAATGATAATGTCATTGATTTTCTGATTCGCAACACTTTCAGTTAAATTTACTTGATAAAAAGTTATTTACAAAAATTTTAGATTCGCTATTAAACTTTACTGCCATTAACTTTTGTTAAGCTAAATCTTACGACAGGCTACATTTTTTTAAACTTTCGATTAAAGGGTGGATAATAACAAATTAAAGAAGGGGTAATTTTGACTCCAGAGAACCATTTTTTATCCCTTGATATATACGGAATCATGCGGTTATAAAAGACTTACCGCAAGGGGGTTTTATGAACGAAAAAGTAAAATCGGGTTCGCGGAATGTGGCAATTGTCGGGCCTTATTTAAGTGGAAAAACTACTTTACTAGAAAGCTTGTTATTTGTCACAGGGGCAATTTCTCGCAAAGGGAGTATTAAAGACAGTAATACAGTAGGAGATAGCGCTGCTGAGTCGCGCGATCGCCAGATGAGTGTAGAAGTCAGCGCCGCTAGCACTGAGTATAACGACATTCGCTTCACTTTTATTGACTGTCCGGGAAGCGTAGAATTTGCCCAAGAAACCTATAATGCTTTAATTGGAGTGGATGCAGCAATTGTAGTTTGCGAACCTATCCGCGATCGCGTCCTCACCCTCGCCCCTCTATTTAAATTCCTAGACGATTGGGAAATTCCCCACCTCGTCTTCGTCAACAAGATGGATCGGGCAAATATTCATGTCTTAGAAACGTTACACGCCCTGAAAGCAGTATCTAGCCGTCCCCTGGTAGCCCATCAATATCCCATCATGAACGGGGAACAACTCACCGGCTTTATTGATATGGTGAGCGAACAGGCATATAAATATCATCCAGGCGCACCTGCTGACCCCATTCCCTTCCCCGAAAATTTAAAAGAAGAAGAACATAAAGCACGGGCAGAAATGCTCGAAGCCCTAGCAAATTTTGACGATCGTTTACTCGAAGAACTTTTAGAAGATATCGAACCACCCCAAGAGGAAATCCTCAAAGATTTAAAAATGGAATTAGGGGCAGATTTAGTAGTGCCCGTTTTCTTTGGTGTGGCAGAACAAGATTATGGTGTTAGACCTCTATTAGAAGCTTTGTTACGAGAAGCCCCCGAACCAGAAACCACAGCAGAACGTCGTTTAAAAAACTTAAAAGGTGATACACCTTTAGCGCAGGTATTAAAAACTTACTACACTCCCCAAGGTGGCAAACTTTCTCTCGTGCGTGTTTGGCGGGGCAAATTAACTGATGGCATTGTCCTCAATGGCATTCGGACTGGTGGAATTTTCCGCCTTATGGGACAACAACAGCAGTTTGTTAACCAAGTTAGTGCTGGTGAAATTGTCGCATTGAGCCGTTTAGAAGGAATTAAGACAGGCGATACAATCTCTACAGAACAGCAATCAGTGATGGAATTACCCAAAGCTGTACAGTTGGAACCTGTATATGCCCTCGCCATTACACCAGAAAAGCGCAACGATGAAGTTAAACTCAGCAGTGCCATTACCAAGTTATTAGAAGAAGACTGTTCACTTGCTTGGGAACAACACGGCGATACTCACGAAGTAATCCTGTGGGGTCAAGGTGAGATTCATTTACAAGTTACCCTAGACAGACTGCGCCGCAAATATAATCTACCGATGACAACCCATTTACCGCAAGTGCCTTATAAAGAAACCATCCGCAAAACGGTGGCTTCAGTTCATGGGCGCTACAAGCATCAAAGCGGTGGCCACGGACAGTTTGGTGATGTTTTTCTCGAAATCAAGCCTTTACCACGGGGTACAGGTTTTAACTTTAATGAAACCATTGTCGGTGGCGTGGTTCCGAAACAGTACATTCCTGGCGTGGAAATGGGCGTGCGGGAATTTCTCACACATGGGCCTTTGGGCTTTCCAATAGTGGATTTGTCGGTAACTCTGACTAATGGTTCGTATCACAACGTTGATAGTTCCGAACAAGCCTTTAAGCAAGCTGCCCGATTAGCTATGCAAACGGGGATACCCCAAGCGGAACCTACCTTGTTAGAACCAATTCTGCGGGTGGATGTTACCACACCGAGCGAATTTACGTCTAAAGTGCTGCAACTGTTGAGTGGTAGACGGGGGCAAATTTTAGGCTATGAGGGAAGAAACGATTGGCAAGGCTGGGATAATGTATCTGCATACTTGCCACAAGCTGAGATGCAGAATTTTATTGTAGAACTGCGATCGCTCACTCTTGGCGTTGGTTCCTTCCACTGGGAAAATGACCATTTGCAGGAAGTACCGGAAAAGCTTGCTGAACGTGTCATTCATAGCAATGGCAATGGTGGTAATGGCAAGGGCAATAAATGATTTTGGACTTTAGGTTGTTCTTACACCATCGTAGGCTTTTTTAATTTGCGATCGTTGAAAACCATAGATCCCTGATTTCGTCAAAGCGATCGGGGATCTATTTATGTTGTCTATCAAGGTAAATACGTCATTCTTTAATGTGAAATAGACCTGTGTGGTAAGGGCAATTTATGTAAACGTAAGCCAACTTTTCGCAGGATATTACCCCTAAGATAGATGTGGTTTTTCAAAACATTTATATTTATTCTTTCCTGTCAATGAGTAAGTTTTATGGTTGATGCACCACCAGGTATTCTCAGGTTGGCATAGTCGCCACTTAGTTGAACGCATGATGGTGGCTGGTGTAAGACTGCACAGCATCTTTGAACTGCGGCTTGATATTCTCGCCATTGCTTACGGATTGCTATACTGGCGGCATCGTTACCTAAGTCTGAAAATCTTAGCCCAGCCCGAATTAGCCAAGATTCTACATCAGTTGTTTCACCCAGTATTTCTGGAATGGGATTAATTTTTTCCATGAGTAATATCTTTTATGCATATTTAAAATTGGTCATTTAACTTTAAGAGAAACTATTGATAATAGCCAAATATAATTAGTTATCATAATCATAAATAAAAATGATTAAAAAATGTGTCATATCTGAGTATGGATGCTCAAATATGACAGAATAAATTACTATTACGGCTGGTAAACATCATTGCTTTAGGTTACGAATAAGCTGTTTCCTAGCTCGTAATAACTAGAAACGATAGCCTAATCCGGCTTGGAAGCTAACGGCATCAGCATCACTATTTCTGTAGGCATCAATACCCCATTTAGTATCACCATAAGCAATGACATTGTTGCTAACTTCTGATTCAATACCAAGGGTGACTACAGGTGAATTCTGATTGCCCAGTGGGGTTTTTTGACCTTCGTCAGTTACAAAAGAATAACCACCACCGAAGTAAACGTTAGTATTTTTGGCGATCGCCGCATCGTAAGTCACGATCGGCATAATTGCAGCAGCATCACCACCATACAGCACAGAACCCCGTAGTGAAACAGGTGTCTTCGGAACGGCGTAACGTCCTTGGATATTGCCACCAATTTGTGATTCATCGTTTCCTTGTCCGCCACTGGTTGCACCAACTGCAACACCAGCACCAATGTAATTACCGTTTGTACCGGCTGTTTGAGCAGAAGCAATTCCTGCTGAGAGGACAATGGAAGCAACAGCAAGTGCAGAGGCAGCTAATTTTGTAAGTTTCATAGAATTCTTCTCACTAGAGTTAGGTAAAATCAATGTTCTCTAGTACTAGAATCTCTTTTTTTACAAAATGTAACCTCGCACATCTGGTTCACCCAAGTGGCTGAATTATTTCTCACCCACTTGGTTAGTTACTTCTTCAAAAAACGCTGACGTAGACGAGATATAAAAGTATTCACCTCTGGTATTTTCAGCCAGGAAGCGATCGCAGCAAACACAGCAATCCCTATAAAGCCAGATATACACAATTGCAACACCAAAATTAATAAACCCGTTTTACCCAGCAATTGTTGAGAACCAACCAATGTCCCATAGCTGGCTACCCCAGCTACCACGCTACCAGCAGCCAAACCCAAAATCGGCAAACCCCACTCACGCCAAGGTAAACCATTGAGTTTGCGATCGAGTAACCACAACAGCATCAACATTGAGCTACAGTTTACACCCACTGTTGCCAATACCAAACCGGGAGCGCCAAAAGGTTTAACGAAAAACCAATCTAATACAATGTTGAGCAAGATGTTAAAAACACTGATACGAAAAGGTGTCTGTCCATCGCCTAAAGCGTAGAACACCCGCACCAAAACATCACGTCCCAAATAGACGAACATCCCAATTCCGTAAGCGACTAGCAAGGATGAAACTAGCTGTGTGGCTTCCGGCTTGAAAGCACCGCGTTCATATACCACCTGCACAATAGGTACTGATAGCGCTACCATTAACGCCCCTAGCGGTAGCATGGTAAAGGCAGTGAGTAGCAATCCTTGGCGAATGCGTAATTTTAAATCTGGCCAATTTTCGGGGCCGGCAAGTCTGGCAAATATCGGTAACAGGGGCAGTAAAATGATATTAGAAATAATCCCCAAGGGAGTTTGGACTAATAGATTCGCATAGTTAAATCCTGCCGCAGCCCCAGGGATAGGACTAGCAAAATAAAGATCGGTGGCAACATTAATTGGCATCATTCCAGAGGAAACTGTCGCCGGAGTCATGATTTTAATGACTTCTTGAACGCCTGGAGATTTAAAATCAAACCGTAGGCGTAATGTGCCTAATCCTAAGCGCCACTGGACAATTAGCTGTACTAACCATTGGAGAATTGCTCCTGCCAAAGTTCCCCAAGCTAAGACCATCCCCCCGATTAAAGCGTATTCTGGTTTAATAATATCCTTACCTAGTTGCATCGCCAGGATACCAAGGCCGCCAACAACAGTAATACTGGATAATAAGGGACTAATGGAAAGTAACCAATATTGATTGGCTGCGTTGAGAGTACCGAAGCCGATGCCAATTAAACCGGCAAATAAAGCCATCGGTGCCATAATGCGGAGTTGTTGAATGGCGATCGCTCTGGTTGTCTCTTCCAAACCATGACCGACTAAATCGACGATCGCATCCGCAAATAAAATTTGAGCAACTGTCACCAGCAACAGCGCTCCAGCTACTAGCGTTGTCACGGTTTCCACTAGGGGAGCCGCTTCTTCTCGCCGCCGCTTGGCTAAAACGCTGACAACTGCACTGTGTAATGGCCCATTGACACCACCGAGTAATATCAATAGAAAGCCAGGGATAATATAGGCGTAGCTATAGGCGGTAGCAGCAGCACCAACACCAAAAGCCGCAGCGATCGCTTGCTGCCGCACTAAACCGAAGACTTTACTAATTAATGTGGCTGCGGCAACAATGCCAGCAATTCCAGCGAAAGAACGAGAGGGTTTTTGGTCTTGTTGTGTCACGAATAATACCCGACAACTCTTGCAGAGTGCATAGTTTAAAACATTTAACCTGAAATACCTTAGTCTGTCAGGTAAATTTTGGCAAATCAGTCATTAGTTTATAGTCTGATGCCTGCGGGGAGCAAAGCAAAATTACTGCGATCGCAATGTGAAGTTAATTAAATCGTCTCTTACGCTTACTACAAACCTTGAATTATTCATGTCTTCTTTTGTATACAAGTCAAAATTATTTTTAACCCATTAAAGAAAATAGATCGAGAAAGGGGAACTATAAGAATAACCATCTTCTGGGAAATAGTTGAACGCTGTCAAAATTTGCAGTTTGTCATATTTTCGACTCATGAAGTTTGGTATGAGGAACTCTTGTATAAAAACGACATAATCCAGCGCAATGGAACCAAATTCAAATTTCACAGAAGATCAACTTCTATTGTCAAGCGTTCAACTTCAAGAGCAACTAGAGCAACAAAAGGCTCTGGCGAGTGTAATTGTGCGAATTCGGGAGTCTCTTGATTTAGAAAGAATTTTTCAAACTACTGTTACACAAGTACGTCAGTTCCTAAATGCCGATCGTGTAGCAGTTTTCCAGTTTGACTTAGAGAAAGATTGGAAAGGAGAATTTGTTTATGAAGATATTGCGCCTGGTTGGAATTCGGCATTAGAAGTAAAGCTTTACGATCGCTGTTTTGGAGAAGAATTTGCTTCTAGTTATCAAGAAGGACAAGTACAAGCAGTAGGAGATATTTACAAGGCAGGACTGAGTGAGTGTTATGTGGAAATTTTAAGTAAATTTCAGGTACTAGCTAATCTTGTTGTCCCATTATCGCCCCAGAAGGAACTGTGGGGACTGCTTTGCATTCATCAGTGCAGTGAGACTCGTGACTGGAAAGAATCGGAAATAGAATTTGTTCGTCAAATTGCTGACCATCTTGCCGTTGCGATTCAACAAGCGAAGCATCTCAAGCAAGTCCAATTGCAAGCTGCAAAATTGGCTCAAGCAGTTCAGCGCGACCAAGTAATAGCTCGGATTGTCGATAAAATTCGCTCACCCCTTGATATTGAAACCATCTTTAAAACCACAACTCAAGAAATACGCAAGCTGCTGCAAGCTGACCGAGTTGCCATATTCAGCTTCAATCCAGATTGGAGTGGTAACTTTGTTGCTGAATCATTTGCTGAAGATTGGACTCCCCTAGTTGGTATTCAGCCGATGATTTTTGATACTTATTTACAACAGACCCAAGGCGGACGTTACGTTAATAATGAGACATTTACAGTTAATGACATTTATCAAGCCGGATTAACAGACTGTCATGTAACCCTGTTAGAGCAATTTCAGGCAAAAGCCTTTGCAACTGCCCCTATCCTCCAGGGAGATCAACTTTGGGGAGTCATTGCTGCCTACCAAAATGCCTCACCCAGAGAGTGGCAATCTTATGAAGTCGAATCACTAACCAAAATCGGCACACAAATTGGTGTGGCAGTGCGACACCATAAGTTACTGACATACGCTCAGTACCAAGCAGAGCAACAAAAGACATTAACTAGCGTGATTACTCGAATTCGGGAGTCCCTAGATTTAGATACAATCTTCCAAACAACTGTCACCGAGGCGCGGAAAATGCTGCAAGCCGATAGAGTGGCAGTCTTTCGTTTTGACCCTCAAAAAGATTGGGAAGGAGAGTTTATTTCTGAGGATTTTGTCCCTGAGTGTAGCTCGGTAATAGCAGAAAAAGTTTATGATTATTGCTTTGGGGAAAACTTTGCACCCCTCTACGCTCAAGGTCGAGTCAATGCGATCGCTGATATTTATCAAGCCAAGTTTGCAAGTTGCTATGTCCAAATCCTAGAAAAATTTCAGGTGCGGGCAAATATGGTCGCACCTCTATTAAAAAAAGGTGAACTTTGGGGATTATTGTGTATTCACCAATGCACCGCTCCTCGTTATTGGCAACCTTCTGAAATTGAATTTACCAGTCAAATAGCCGAGCAATTGGGAGTCGCATTAAAACAGGATTCTTATTTAAAGCAAGTTCAAATGCAGGTTATCCAGTTAGCAGAAGCCACCGAACGAGAAAAAGCAATGGAACGGCAAGAATTGCTAGCTGCAACCATTGATAAAATTCGCCAGTCACTCGATATTAAAACTATTTTTAGAACCACTACTCAAGCTGTGCGAGAATTGCTCGAAGTGGAGAGAGTTGCAATCTACCGCTTCCATGCAGATTGGAGCGGTAAATTTGTGGCAGATTCCTTTAAAGATGGTTGGAAACCTGTTGCACAAGCCCAACCAATGATTATAGAAACTTTTGAGGACACAGACGACGATAACGAACTTCCGCGTAACGAAACTTTTGTTCCGATTCGACAAGGTGAGAAATTATGGGGATTATTAGTTGCTTATCAAAATTCGCAACCACGTTATTGGAAAGAGGAAGAAATCAATTTAATGGCTCAAGTAGCTGTACAATTGGGAATTGCGATTCATCAAGCGGAATTACTCGACCAAACTAAACGTCAAACCTTGGAATTGACTCAAGCTCTGCAAGAATTAAAACAAACTCAGACTAGGTTAATTCAGGGTGAAAAAATGGCAGGTTTAGGACAATTACTTGCTGGAGTTGCTCATGAAATCAACAATCCTGTGAGTTTTATTTTTGGCAATCTAATACATTTAAATAAATATACTGAAGAACTACTAAATGTAGTGAAACTTTACCGTCAAAATTCCTCCCTGTTACCATCTGTCCAAGATCAAATTGACAAGGCTGATTTGGACTTTATCATCGAAGATTTACCCCAAACTCTTGAATCAATGAAAGTAGGAGCAGAGCGAATTTGTGATATTGTGCTATCACTGAGAAACTTCTCTCGTACAGATGAGGCTGGATTGAAGGCAGTAGATATTCATGAAGGATTGGATAGTACTTTGCTGATTTTAGGGCATCGGCTCAAAAATAATCATGAACGCCCAGCTATTGAGATTATTAAAGAATATGCTATTTTCCCTTTGCTCGAATGCTATCCCGCGCAATTAAATCAAGTGTTTATGAATCTTCTTAGTAATAGTATTGATGCATTAGAGGAAAAATTCAAAACTATACAGCAAAGGTATTTGAAGTTATCTCAGAGGTGTCCTATAATACCTCTGAGTATCTGGATTAGTACGCAAGCCACTAATAACCAGGTTGTAATTAAAATAGCTGATAATGGTCTAGGGATTCCAGAAGAAGTGCGATCGCACATGTTTGATCCCTTCTTCACTACCAAAGCACCAGGTAAAGGTACGGGCTTAGGATTGTCTATTAGTTATCAAATAGTAGTTGAAAAACATCATGGACAAATTAAATGTTCCTCTAAACCAGGAGAAGGAACAGAATTTTTAATTGAAATTCCTAGCAGTAATTAGAGGTGACTAGTTTTTGATAACTCTCAGTCAATTTTAATTAGGATAATTTTTGGGATGCGATCGTATTATTTACTTACAGCCCAAACTATCTCGCGTTGACACAGCCGTAACCGGATTTACCCCATCAGCCCTTTCACACATTAGCGACACTTGATAACGGTCAATCAAAGCGTCGGTAAAATCAGCGCCTGTAATTTCGGCATCGAAAAAACGGCTGCTCGTCAAAGTTGCTTCAGTAAAAATGACATTTTTCAGGTTAGCACCATCCATAGTGGCGCGATCGACTAAAGCGCCGCTTAAATTCGCGCCTTCCAAATTTGCTTTTAACAAAACTCCTTTAGTGAGAATTGCGTTGGTTAAATTCGCTCCTTGAAAATTCGTCCCCCGCATTTCTGCTGCTACAAAAGTCACACCTGCCAAATCAGCATTAGAAAAGTCACGATTTTCTAAATTTATATTGTTGTAGTTAATTGTGTTGAGTTGAGCAAAAGCAGGTTTAGGATTAAGTATTATCCAGCAAAATGCTAGTATCAAAATTACAATCAAACCCAAAAATCGCAGCAAAATCTTTTTCATAACTTCATTATTTTTCAGTAGTCCTTTGTCATTAGTCCTTTGTCATTCAATCGATGACTAATGACTAATGACCAATGACTATTTCCAATCTTTACCAATCCGAATTGTGAGGTCAGATTCTAAATCACCAATCGCTGACACCTCAATTTGCCCCAAGCCTAAGACTTTTTGCAAATCAACACCAACTCGCCGATTGCCTTTTTGGACAATAATCTGAGTTTGACGTTGGGTATCTGGCCAATCAGGCACTTTGTAAATATTAGTAAAGCCTTTCTGTTTGAGATAAGCAATAACTTTTTCAGTTAGCTGAGGTTGATTGGAGGCATTTTGAATAGCAATTTTGAGGTTAGGAACCTGACGCATATCTGGTTTCAGACCAGGTACATTTACCCCAACATAATCATTCAACAGGCTCTGTTGTCCAGTCATATTTAGCCAATAGCTATCAGGGTCTTTGCTAAAGCGGCTAAAGGTACCAGGCAGCACCGTCATTTGGAAATTATCGCGATCTAGGTTGAGGCCAAAGTTGACCAACGCCATCATTTCTTCCATCTTCAGGTTGGTATCAAAGTATTTTCGCATCAAGCGAGTTAATTGAGGCAACCTGGGTAAAATGGTAGGACTATTTAAGCGTTGCAGCAATGCTGCTGTTAGTGCTTGCTGACGCTGCACTCTCGGCAAATCTCCCAAACCTGGTTCGCGGAACCGGATAAACTGTTCTGCTTGTTCGCCGTTGAGGGTTTGCCAACCACTAACTAAATTAATCGACAGCCGACTGCTAGAGTCTTTATATGACATAGATTGGGGAACAAAGACCTCGACCCCGCCTAACTGATCGACTAACTGCCGTAAGCCGCTAGTAGAAATACGGATGTAGCGATCG
Source organism: Nostoc sp. 'Peltigera membranacea cyanobiont' 213 (assembly GCF_002245975.1). Taxonomy (NCBI): domain Bacteria; kingdom Bacillati; phylum Cyanobacteriota; class Cyanophyceae; order Nostocales; family Nostocaceae; genus Nostoc; species Nostoc sp. 'Peltigera membranacea cyanobiont' 213. The sequence continues at coordinate 45,653 of NZ_NOLI01000011.1, forward strand.
ATTGGAGCATTATTTAATGTCCGGCTAACTACCCGTGCTGCCAAGACAGGGCCGCCTTTGGCATTGGCATCAGATACCTTAGTTAAACCCTTTTCTCCCTTTTCGGGGATGGCAATCATCGTATCTTTGGGAATCGAAAGCACCCGTACAGATTTTTCACTAGGGTTAAGGCGTACCATAAGCATGGAGTCGCTTTTGCCAGCAAAGCTTTCTGGTGAACCATCTACAGTACCGTTAACTGGTTCAATTCCCATAATTAAGATATTCATGGGTCGTGAAAGCTGGTACTGAGAGAGTTTGCTCCACAACTCTCCTGGTAGCGGTATTTTTACCTCGTCTTTTGGAGTATTTCCTAAATCTTCATCTGTTCGATCGAGATTGCTCCACAAAGGAGTCCACAGCGCTAAAGTTGAGACTAGCAGCCCAGATAAGATGATGCCGATGACAATCGTCATGATCCACAACAGCCATCGAGGCATGGTTAAGCCCAGTCTCTCGTAAAGCTGATTAGGAATCGCGCCCACTGATTCGACGACGCTACGGTTCGGATTGGCTGGCTGGTTTAGTTCGACATCCTCCTCCTCTGAGTCGGCTATCGGTGCTGGCGTTACCTGATTTTCCGTGCGTTGAATTTGCTGCGATCGCACCTCAGTTTCAAATTCTATAACTTGCTGAGATGTAACCGGATTTTCCGACCATTCGACTTGTTTTATCACAATTATTTCCCCACTCAACCACTCCCTAAAAGTATGTTAGTCCAAGCTACAGATATTGCCAGTGGAAAGGCTCACTGTAAACTGATAATGTTCTTCGGTAGGCGTGTATGACAACATGAATACTTTATTGTTCCCCGTAATCCTAGCTGGTGGTAAAGGTGAACGTTTTTGGCCCCTGAGCCGCAAAGACCGACCTAAGCAATTTTTAAGTCTTGATGGTAGCTCTAGAAGTTTATTACAAGCAACCGCCGATCGATTGATAAAACTCGGTGGCGGTGAGTCCAGCGGGGTCTTGGGGGTTTCCCCCATGAGCGACTGGCGAACCCGAACGGGGTGGGATTCCCTGTGGGTGATCACTTCTAGTCAGATAGCTGAAGGGGTAAGACAACAATTACCCGATCTACCAGTTGAAAACTTACTAATTGAGTCGGAAGGCAGAGACACAGCCGCAGCCGTTGCTTGGACAAGTTTAGAAATCAAACAGCGCTATGGAGAAGACGCTGTTATTGGCTTTTTCCCTGCTGACCACTGGATTGCTGACGAAGAAGCGTTTGCACACACGTTAAGCGCGGCTACGCAACTGGCAGCAAGCACAGCAGCGATCGTGACACTGGGGATAAAACCTACTTTTCCATCAACCGGTTACGGCTACATTGAACAAGGTGAAAAGATAGGTAGCTTTAATGAGTTGCCAGCTTATCACGTCAACCGCTTTACTGAAAAGCCCAACCGCGAAACGGCAGAGACTTTTTTATCTACGGGACGTTTTAGCTGGAATAGTGGAATGTTCGTTTTTCGGGCAGGGGTTGTTCTCAAGGAACTACATACCCATGCTCCAGAAATTATCGAACCTTTAGAACAACAGGGTGCTGATATTTATCCCCAGTTGCCTAAGAAGAGTATAGACTATGCCCTAATGGAAAAGACAACTCTAGCATACGTTTTGCCAGTTGATTTTGGTTGGGATGATTTGGGAGATTGGAATGCGATCGAGCGTTTACTCAAAACAGAAGAGAATCCCAATGTAGAACTTGCTACCCACATAGGGCTAGATACGCAGGGGGCGATTATTTATGCCTCCAATCCAGAGGATGTAGTTGTTACTATTGGTTTAGAGGACGTGGTGATTGTGCGCGATCGCAATGTCACCCTCGTTGTCAATAAAGAACGTACCCAGGAAATTAAGCAGATCCTTAAAATTATCCAAAGCGATCCCCGATTTACCGACCTGCTATAAAAGTTAAAACCCTTGGCAGAGGCGAAAAAGTCTATTTTCCTATTATAACTTGACTGTCTGTTATTTTTTCTGACAGTTATGGACATTATTAGCTTTGAGCCTCTCGCCAAGACAATGGCAATCGAGTCTATTACCGCTTATCAAAAATATATTTCTCCGTCCAAAGGATTTAGTTGCTCCCATCGTTTATTACACGGTGGGGATTCTTGCTCTAATTACATTAAACGAATGTTGAGCGAACAGAAACTCTACGAAGCCTTACAATCATCCATAAAAAGATTCCAAGATTGTGGCGCAGCTAGCAGAACTTTAACCAGTAGCAAAGCTAGAGCCAACTTCGGTTGTATTGTCATCCCCTGCTGCTTACCTCTTTAACTCCCTGCGTCTTTGCAGTTATTTATAAAAATGTTCCTCACCCAAACTGTTCCCCGTCAACGAGAAATTCTGGAAGTATTCCTTCGCAATGGCTGGGACTATATGCGAAGGTTGCTCACTGGTGGCAAAGCTGATGAACCTCAGCTACCGACACCTGCGGTTTTAAAAAATATCCTGGTAGACTTGGGGCCAGTTTACGTTAAACTTGGTCAGCTACTCTCTACTCGTCCAGATTTACTCAGCGCCTCCTACATTGAGGAACTATCAACCTTACAAGACGAAGTACCGCCAGTCCCTTGGTCAGAGATAGAAATAATCCTCCGTAAAGAATTAAAACGTCCACTAGCAGAAACTTTCCGCGTAGTTAACCCGATACCCGTAGCGGCGGGATCAATTGCCCAGACTCATCGCGCTACATTAGCAGATGGTCGAGAAGTCGCTTTGAAAGTGCAACGTCCGGGAATCGATCTGACTATTGCTCAAGATATTGCTTTAATTCAAGGGATTGCTGATTTAGTGGCGCGGACTGAATTTGGGCAAACTTATGAAATCAAATCTATCGCTGAAGAATTCACCAAAGCCTTAGAAGCCGAGTTGGATTTTACACGGGAAGCTGGTTTTACAGACCAACTGCGGCGCAACTTATCTAAAAGTCGCTGGTTCGATCCTACGCAAATAGTGGTTGCGGAGATTAACTGGGAATTGACCACAGAAAAATTACTGGTGATGGAATGGCTGGATGGAGTGCCGTTCCTGGCGGCGGATTTGGATAATGACCCTAACGTTAAAGATCCTGCCGAAAAGCGTAAAGAAATAACTACTTTATTATTTCGGGTATTTTTTCAGCAACTATATATTGATGGCTTTTTTCACGCCGATCCTCACCCAGGAAACTTGTTTTATCTCAAAGATAGTCGTGTCGCCCTCTTAGACTGTGGCATGGTGGGAAGACTCGATCCCCGCACACAGCAAATATTAACAGAGATGTTGTTAGCGATCGTTGATTTAGATGCTCAAAGGTGCGCTCAGTTAACTTTGCAGCTATCAGATTCGGCTCAACCAGTAATTTTATCACGGTTAGAAAATGATTACGATCGCATGTTGCGAAAATATCATAATGTCAGCCTGACGCAAATCAACTTCAGTCAGATAATCTATGAAGTTTTACAAGTTGCCCGCAACAATAAAATTAGATTACCTAGCAACATGGGTTTATATGCCAAAACCCTAGCGAATTTAGAAGGGGTAGCGCGGACATTCAACCCAGAGCTTAATTTTTTCGATGAAGTTAAACCATTAATTACAGACTTGTTTCGGCGGCAATTACTGGGCGATAATCCAGTGCGATCGCTATTACGAACAGCCTTAGATATAAAAAGTCTCTCTCTCCAGTCTCCTCGCCAAATAGAACTGCTATTAGACCGAGTTACCTCAGAAACCTTACAGTGGAATCTATCGCTGCGGGGTTTAGATGGCGTGCGGCGCACGATGGACGATGCGGCTAACCGACTCTCTTTTAGTATACTAGTAGGTTCGCTGATTATGGGTGCAGCAATTATTTCCACCAGAGCGCAGACAAGCCAGCTATCTTTTTTAAGCACCATCCTCTTTGCCGTTGCTAGTTTATTGGGTTTGTGGTTAATTATCAGTACACTGCGATCGGGACGTTTACGGTAAAGTCTATCTGTTGTGCGTCATGCTCACCACAGGAAATCATGATATGTCACTGGCGAAAATCCCTGCTTTTCTACTTAATACCATTTCTTTATGAGGCTGCGCCAAATTTTCTTGGCTTCTTCTTTCTTTCTTTGTGTCCTTTGCGTCCTTTGCGGTTCGTTCCTCATATAGTTGGCGCATCTTCTACAGAATTGGTATTAGAACCATAGTTGAAGAATCCAGAAGTCACAATCAAGACGAACTCAAACTCGCCATCCATTTTTTCCGTCAGAATTTAATTCATTCTGTTAGCGGGGCATTTAGCCCATTCTTACTAGTGACTCCTGAATTCTGCTTGATAAATAGCGTTAAACACCGATGATTTACGTGTGTCTCTATACATCTGTGGTTCTAATATAAAAAATATGTCAATCATCGTTGTTGAAAATCTGAGTAAATCTTATCCAGTGGCAGTTAAAAGTCCGGGTATTAAAGGTGCAATCACCCACCTTTTCCACCGTACCTACCGCTCAATTAAAGCAGTTGAGAATATTTCCTTTGAAATTGCCCCTGGTGAAGTAGTGGGGTTTTTGGGGCCAAATGGTGCTGGTAAAACCACCACACTAAAAATGCTTACGGGACTGATTCATCCTTCAAGCGGTAAAGTCACAGTAGCTGGACAAATCCCATTTCATCGTAAAGAAGCATTTTTACAAAAAATTACCTTGGTGATGGGGCAAAAGCAGCAGCTGATTTGGGATTTACCAGCACTGGATTCTTTGAAAATTAATGCTGCTGTATACAACATCTCTGATAAAGAGTTTCAACGGCGGGTAGGAGAATTAACAGAGATGCTTTCCCTAGAAGGCAAACTTACCCAACCAGTACGGAAGCTATCTTTGGGTGAGCGGATGAAGGCAGAATTGCTAGCAGCACTTTTGCACCGTCCCCACGTATTATTCCTAGATGAACCGACTCTGGGACTAGATGTAAATGCTCAGGTAGCGGTACGCGATTTTTTGCGCGACTACAATCAGCGTTATCAGGCTACAGTGCTGTTGACGAGTCATTATATGGCTGATATCACAGCTTTGTGTCAACGCGTGCTGTTGATTCACCAAGGAAGCCTGATGTATGACGGTAGTTTAGATGGACTACTAGAACGTTTTGCCCCATACCGGGAAGTTCATATCGAGTTAGCCCAACCTCTACCGATAGAAAAACTTATGACTTATGGGGATGTGCAACTCTTAGAAGGGCGATCGGTGCATTTTATGGTATCTAGAGAGGCGCTCACCCGCACGGTATCGAAGATTTTGACGGATTTAGAGGTAATTGATTTAACTGTCACCGAACCGCCTGTAGAAGAAGTAATTGGACGAGTTTTTCAGGCAGGTGTTGTGTAGCGATCGCTGCCAGAAATATAGTTGCCAAGAGGAGAATGCACCATAAATGAAAAAATTTATTAGAAAAGCTCTAACTTTGCTGTCAGTATACTACGCCTATATGGTTGAGTATCGAGCAGAACTAATCTTATGGGTTTTGGCTGGGTCTTTGCCGATTATCCTCATGGGTATCTGGATACAGGCAGCACAAGGTGGGCAGTTTGGGCTATCATCTGTGGATTTTGCCCGCTATTTTATAGCGGTTTTTGTAGTTAGACAATTAACAACTGTTTGGGTAATTTGGGATTTTGAAAAAGAGGTTGTGGAAGGTAAGCTTTCCCCCAAGTTACTACAACCACTCGACCCAGTATGGCATCATGTTGCAGGACATGTTTCTGAAAGATTTGCTCGGCTAATGTTTACTTTTTTATTAGTGGCATTATTTTTTATTCTTTATCCCCAAGCTTTTTGGATACCAAACTTGAGTAGATTTTTGCTGTTTACATTGGCGGTGGTGCTAGCTTTTACTTTGCGGTTTACGATTCAGTACACCTTTGCTATGTTCGCCTTTTGGACAGAACGGGCTACTGCTTTAGAAAATTTTTGGTTGTTATTTTATCTATTTTTATCTGGTTTGATAGCACCTTTAGAAGTTTTTCCAGAACCTGTGCAAAAAATAGTGATGTTTACGCCTTTTCCCTATTTGATTAATTTTCCTGCAAGTCTTTTGGTAGGGCTACCCGTAGATATAGGGCGGGGATTTTGGTCAATATTCGGTTGGTTATTAGTGTTTTTGGGTGCGAATCGCTTGTTGTGGCGTGCGGGTTTGAAGCGGTATTCTGGCATGGGAGCATGAACAATTTATAATTTATAATTCAAAATTAGGATCTGTACCATCCCAGAGTTTGGCTATTTTGGGGTAATTTAAAACTTTCTTGATAAAAGAAAGTTTTCTCGAATACTGACATATTCCATCTCACGATTTACCAAACTCAAGGAAGTTCCATTACTTCAAATTATTTGCTGTAATTCATCTAGAGTATTGACACTCTTAATTCCCTGCTGAATTGCCTTTAATCTATCTAAATGGGCATTTCAGGTTTGTAGCGTAGTTGTAACTCGTTGAGTAGGATAAATTCGCCATATTGGGGACTACTGGCGCGGACTAATACATCACTTTCACGGCTAATCCACTGAAATTCGGAGTTGAGAATTTCTCCAGATACAATATTAGGAATTTTCGTTACCCATTTTACCCAATTTTCGGGTGCGAGGCTGATTAATCGTTTGGTGCTAATATCTGCTGCTTTAGCCATAAGGGATGTAGATGACCTTAGTTTTAGTTTATGGCTAAAGTGGTGATATATACGATGGGCTAAGTCTATGCACTGTTTGTTGTACTTTGCTAGAAATTTGATAAATTACTTGGTATCGTCTTAAACTTTTCTGCTGTCCCCAAAGAATAATCTTCTAACTTAAAATCAGCAAAAGGCTTCTTCTCTAACCTATCCCGTAGTGCTTCATCAAGAATTACACCTTCCGATTGCTTTTTTACACCAATAATTATAATACTTCTCTGATATTTAGTTAAATCCTGGTTTGCCTGACAATCACTCCGTTGAAATTGTCCCAAATTTAATATTCGATAACGTTTAACACTTGGGGTATTAATAAATATTTTTTTTACTAACAATTGAATTTGTTTAGAACGTTCTAGAGCCATTCGCTGTTGAACTGCTATATTACCTTTACAAGAAACTGTACCTACAGATATAATCTCGCTGGGATCTCCCATTATATTCTGTATATCTTCTTGTTCTAAGTTCAACTTTAAAAGGTCTAGACTAATAATTTCATCATTATATTTTATCTGAAAATTGCTACCTAAAAGCCATTTATACTCTACTGATAAAACAGCGATATTAAATTCGGCTACCTTTCCCTGGCTATCTCTACCTTCTCGATCAGAAAAATAATCAATATTTCCTCTCTTTTCGGGAGATTGACCATAATTTGACCTCACAATAAATTGTGAGTTTCGCATTGCTAATGCCACTATACTCAGTAATCCTAATATCACTAGCAGCCCTGCAAAAAATTTCAGTAGTGGTACTTCTTCTGGCTCTTTCTTCTGTGGGGATGGCAAAGTTTGAGGAATTGGCGCAGACAACTGCTCCGTGTTCAAATCGATTGCTAAATTAATATTTTCAGGAGTAGTTTCTGTTGACTGGGTTTCGACAACAGGGGCGGGAGGAATACTGTTTTCTGGCTCCTGCTCCAACGGCAGAGAGCTTGGCTCTGAATCCTCTACTTCTACAAATGGCTCTCGTTTAGGTGGGGTTGAATCTTCTTCTGAACAGAACTTTTTGCTTTCTTCAATTTGTTCTAGACGCTGTAAAATTTCTTGGGTATTAGCAGGACGACTTTCTATATCTGTTGCTGTTAGCCAATCAATTAAGTTTAATAGTAAAGGTGAGATATCGATGGCATGATGTTGCCAATGTAATACATTTTGCTGAACATCATACATATCTAAGGGATGCTGTCCTGTTAGCAAAAATATAAAGGTGCGTCCCAAGGCAAAGAAATCTGATTGCGGTACTGCTTTAGCATTCATTTGTTCTGGAGCGCTGTAGCCAGATGACATAAGTGCTGTCATCCCGTCGCTGTTGCTGAGTTGGTCTGAGTCGATTCTGCCGATTTCAGTGGTAGTGCCAAAATCAATCAGTACCAAATTCCCCCAATCTTTCTCAATGGGGGATCGAATCATGATATTAGATGGTTTAATATCTCGATGTAGGTAGTGTTTACTATGCACTAAATTCAAAATTTCTAGTAATTGTTTTAACCAAGCTATAGCTTGGTTTTCAGAAACAGGGCGATTCTGCTGCTGTCGCCACTGTTCTAAGTTGCACCCGTCGATTTTTTCCATTGCAATGCAATGCAATACTAAACCATTTCGGGTTTGATACTGGAAGTAACTATCTTCTTTGGGAATGCCGGGATGCTTGAGTTGTTCCAGCACAGTTACTTCTTGCTGAAATAGTTCTACTGCTTTGGCGTTACCTGATAGATCGTCTTTGAGTATTTTGAGGATTTTAGGGGTATTTTGTTCGTATGCTTCATAAACTTTACTAAACCCTGTTTTGTCATTCAATAGACACGTCACCCGATAACGCCCTAGCAATTCCAAATGGGAACCACAACTTTGACAAAAGCGGTTTTGTTCATTATTCGGGTGATTTGGTATAGGGCAAAGGGGATTGATACAAAGGCTCATGACTTGCTTATCCGTACTTTAACAGTTATCAGTTATTAGTTATCAGTGTTTCCGGGTTACTGATAACTAATAACTGATTTAAGGGGAGCAGAGATGCGTAGCCGCTTATTGCTAGACATCGCTCCTATTAATTCTTCTGTTGCCGGATGATAATCCCGTCTAATAATAATGAGATTTTCTATCTGTGTTCTGCCAAGAAAGCTGCTACAGTTTGGTTAAATGCCTCTGGTTGTGTCAAAAACGGCCAGTGATTGCCAGGAACTTGGCAGATGCGTAGTTTTTTGAGATAGGTTTTGTAGGGTTGAATTTGCCAATCTTGGCGGTTAAGTCCTTGTTCTGGCTGGACAAAGAGAGCATGGGTATCAAGGGGGATTGTAAAACCAGGAACTTGCATAACTGCTTCAAAAATCCCGTCGCGGGCGGCGATGGTAAATTTGCTGCCCCAACTACCATCGGGTTTTTGTTCTATTCCTGCTTGGAAAACTTGCTGTTGCAAAGAACTCCATCCTTGATATTGTTTTAGCTTGCGTGCTTGTTGTTCGGCTTCTTCATGACTGCCAAAGGGGCCCATGCTTTTGAGAAAAGGTAAGAAGCGATACAACATGGGAAAAGTTAGCCTGAGGAGGCTGGGCATTTTCCAGATGAAAATTGGATCGATGAGAATTATACTCCGCAAACGCTTTGGGTTTTGTCTTGCCCAGATAGCGGCTAATTTGCCTGTCCAGGAATGGCTGACAATATGGGCAGAAGTCCATCCCAGACGATCCATAAGTGTTTCCAGGTCTGCGATCGCACTTTCAAAAGTATAATCTCTCTCAGGCTTACTACTTTCGCCATGTCCGCGCATATCTGGGGCGATTATGTGGTAGTCTGCTGCTAAGTAATCTCCTAAACTAGACCACACTAGAGCATGGTCGCCTAAACCGTGTAACAACAGTAAGGGTTCTTGACCTTGGTTCCACTCTAAGTAAGAAAGTTGGATATCAGGCTTTGATAAAGTTTGACGTACAGGCATGATTGCACATCCACCAATGAAGAGATAGTTTCGCGTTTATATACTACTGCGAAACAAGCTGGAGGGCGGGAAGAAATGAGTCTATTCGATGCGCTTATCACCCAATTGTATGCAGGCGAAACAGAAGACCTAGAACTGTTACACCGCGTCATACAAGTTGGGGCTTTACCCATAGATTGGCGAAATTATTTCCAGCAGAAAATCGAAAAGCTGAATAGATGAATTTCATCAATGTTAAAATTCTTCAGAAAACGCTCTAATTGTTTTAGAAACAGTCTGAACTTTTTTCATAAGTCAAATTACCTGACTGCGATCGCGCATTTGGAGTCAGAGTCGTTAAATCGTCTATATTGCGTTTCATTGTGGCGCAAATCGCATCTAGAGGTAAGTCGTTAGGGTCATAACCAAAGGGGTTTTCTATCTCCAAGCCGATTGCTTCAATACCAAATACTGTAAAACCAACTAACGCCGAAATTAAACCTGTCCACCAACCCAAAGTCCCCACTATTTGAAATGGTAGCAGGAAACAATATAGTAACAGTAATTGCTTCAGATGAATGGCATAAGCCAAGGGCATAGGTGTTTTTAAAATCCGTTCGCAAGCACCTAAATTATCTACAAGATTGTTTAATAATTCTTGCATTGATGTTAACTGGTAACTATTAAGGCAATTGCGATGATGCTGCTCCTGTAAATAATCTCCGATCCAAAAGGCAACCTCTATCGGAGGATTATTCATAATCTTCAGTTTTATATATTTACTAGATGGCATTAAATCTTCCAATTCGCTATTGACTGCTTCTTCCCGCAAATGCAATTTAGTTGTCACGGCAAAAGCTACCAATAAATTTAATGCTGTAATTTTATTATCTTTATCTTCTGCTGAGATTTCGTCAATAGATACCCAAATTTGCCTGGCCAGATTTCGGGTATTATTTACTAAAGATCCCCAGCATTTTCTCCCTTCCCAAAATCTCTCATAAGCAGTATTTGTCCGAAATACAAGTAATAAGCCTAAAACAATACTAGGAATAACATTTGCTAAAATCGGTTGGGATACAGGCTGTTCAAAATGGTAAAGGACAGAAATTACAAATCCAAAAGCTCCGCACCATAAAATATGCTTGTAGATTGCTTTCATAACCGAACCTTTAAATTGCAATTTTGTACGTAGCCATGTGTTTTTTTCGGCTGTCATGCAGTCACCCTAAGAGAATATTTAGTGAATCGATAGATGAAATATCGATGCTTTAAAAATAATAACTATATAAATAGCACAATTGGCAAATAGGATACTTTAAAAAGTAATCTTGCTAAAGAACACGATCTGCTGACCACAATGATTGCATTTTAGCTCCTGTTATACAATATAGAGTCCGGTTAAATACCTATCATTAGGATTAGTACAAAGAGTTTTTGTCAGCAATTAAGCGACGATTATATACAGCAGAATTCAGAATTCAGGAGTCAGAATTCAGAATTAGAATAGGCTCTGTGCCTAGCTACGAGACCTAGATGCTGTACTTCACTAATCTCTGCTATAAAGGTTAAAAGAGATACCTACGGCTGGCTACGCCTACACAGCTAATTGTCAAGAAATGTAAATATTTAGTGGTGGCTGCATAAATCCCGCGCCTCACTCTGATAAATCGATAGAAGAAAAGGTACATGGCTCTCAATAATGGTCATACAGCATTAGTTGGTGTTATGTACCCCAGTAAATCAAAAAGTTCTAGTCTGTACAAATCCTGCCCTGTAAATCGAATGTTTAGACATAACCAAATTAGTTATGTCTTTTTTTGTCGTTAGTCTCAAAACGTTGAATTTCAATCAAATAACCACTGGGATCGCGGAAAAAACAGTGGTAAATATTGTACTTTTCATTTAGTATCGGTGGCTTTTCAAATTTGACACCACGTTCTTTGAGATATTCAAACCACTCATCTACCTGCTGCGTTACTAGGGTAAAAATGACACTTGGTTGCTTGTCAGATGGAGGAGTGGATTTTTCGCTTGCTTGGCAAAATCCCAAGTATCCAGATCCACTAACAGTATAAATTCGACAAGTTCCTTGGTCAAGCCATAACTTCAAACCCAGCATTTGTTCGGAGAATTCAGTAGAGGCATTAAGATTGTGGGTATAAAAGAAGGTAATTTGCTGTTCAATTTGCGGATGAGTACACATAAACACATTTGAGTATATACCCCAACGACATCTGGCGATCGCATGGGTAAAAATTGATTGATGTTAGAAACCTGTTACTACTCCAGAATGCCTTAAGTGCATCTGGAGTTTCTTTTTGGAAAAAGCAATCGTAATTTTCCAAATCATCCCGATCTGCCAAAATATGGCTGAATAGGGATGCATACTGAATTATCTATATTTAACATAGGGCATCACTTGTTGATGTACCCCCTCCTACCAAACAACTCTCGCAAAGCAGCCTCAGATTTACTGGGGCTGTTTTGCGTTACTTCGATAGTACTTAAACAAAATATCTTTCAAACTCTCATTTCTCTGCGCCTCTACTCTTCCTTATTCCGTAATTCGTCCGTAAGTACTATTCAAACAGAAAAGTTGTGTAAATAAAGCAGTTAATCCTCAAACATCCTTAACTGTATTTGAGTGTATACCCTGATGACGTAAGATGCTCTGAAGGTGAAAATTTGGGTATAGGTAAATGCGTATCTTTCCTGACTCCAGAGTTGTTACAAACAGTTCTGGAGTTTTTTAATTACAGAGGAGCGATCGCTCTTGAATAAAAGAATTATGAACACGCACACTATAGCTGTGCGGAAGTTAAGCGATCGCACTTCTAAATCTTGACTAAATCAAAGTGCGACACACTTAATATAAATGCTTATTTAGTTGTATATGTCACAAAAATATCCTTTCTCATCTCTACCTCTGCTGGGGCATCTGGATTATAAGTCGTTGATAATAAAAGACTAGCAAATGAAGGTAAAGGAACTCCAGTTTTAGAACTACATGAAGAATAAAATAATGTGTAAAATGGTTCAGCGACAGAAGGAATATCAAGTTTAACACCCATAGCAGTTGCTAAAGCTTGAGCGCGGCTTTGAGCATCTTTCATAGCTGATTGATAAACGGAACTCTGCAATGCTTGACAGTCATTTACTGCGTATTCTACGCCCACACTCTTAACGGAAAGATTTTCCAATTGGCTCGTGGACTTGTTCGCAGTAGCAACAATTTCCTGGACGCGATCGCGTGTGGGTTTTTCCAGCCTCACCAATATTTTGGCGCTGTTTTCACTGGAATCAGGGCTAATTTGCACTTGAATTTTATCAGCACGAATCCCTTTGGCAACTAGGCTATTAACTACAGGCTGGAGAGTTGCTTTAGTTAGGGATTTTTTGCTTGGTAAAGATTCTGCTGCTTTTTTGTAATTTAAAAGTAGAGTTGGTGAGGCAGCCTGGTGTTGTTGTTCCAACAAAGAGGGACTGCCGTTCGCCCTTGGCGTGCCGGAGGCATACCTGGAGGGTGAGGATATGTTGCGGGTTTGCGGTAGAGATGAGGGTTTCGTTTCTAAATCATCATTACTATCTTCCCTACTGAATACCAATTCAATATCAGCTGTATCTGCTGGCACTCTCACTACCCCTTGACCGATTACCATTAATGAGTGGCGATCGCTTGCTGGTGGATAAAATAATTGGGCATTAGTGGCTTTGGGTGTTAATACTCCGATCCCGACAGTGACGGTAATGCTTACTAATATTAGAGCAGTTATGTTTCTCATGTCCTGGGAATGTCCTTTGAACCTAGTAATTGTCAAAGTTTACACCTCAAGAGCAGGATACTTACAAAAATATTGAGCTAATTCCACAGCGTTTAGTCATGGGATTAGCTCAAAAATAACAATTCACTGCGAACTATTAACCAAACCAGTGTGAGGCTTCACAAGCTGGCTGAACTGTTTCACAAACATTATGGTTAATCCAATCTGACTTTTCTTGAACGATTAAACAAATGCCTTGATGAATCAAATTCTGCAGGTGCAGCTGCTGCTCTAAGGGTTTGCCAGGCAATTTGTAATAAGCCAGGCTTTCTTGTTCAGCCTCCGCCAGAGAAATATGTCCATCAGACATAGCGCTGTAAAAAGAGGGAATGCGGGTGAGGACAAAAGCAATTAGCTCTTGGCGTAAGTCAGGAATTGCAAAAGCTTTTTGATATGGATGGTATGGATATGTATCTAAAACGCTTTCAATCTCTCCTACTACTGATTGCTGTGTTAAATTAACTACCGTCTTCATAATTTTTAAACTCCTTTTTTAATCTAGTCAATGATGCGTGGAAAAAACAATTTTTTTAGATGGCAACGTCGTCATAACAATCACTTAAAAGTAGTTCAACTGATAAATGCAAAATCCAGTGGAACTAGCCTTTTATCTTGATTGAATATCAGACATTTGGTTTTGCTGATTTTAGTTAAAGTTTATACTGATTCGCAGTATGATTTATTAAAACAGCATCCAATATACTGGTAGGTTAGCGATACTATATATTTATAATCCTAATTATTCCAAATTTATGCCAAGAAAGCAGAAATCTACATAAAACGCAGCATAAAAGCTGGGGGATCAAGATGAACAGCAATAGACATATTGAATTAGGAACAAGTTTCTAATGAAGTTAAGCTTTTTGGTAATTCTCATCACATTTTAAGTTTGCTGCAAAATTCGCTGTTTCATCTAAAAAACTTATTGGTTGCCCGTTGATTTAGGAAGTCAGACAAATAAGGAATTGCTAAAGTGCAAAATCAGTCTAGCGACTGATGAAACGATCGGGTAAAAATGTTGAGAAAGTTCACATTGTCTAAAGGAAGATGATGCAACTGATGATTAATTTCATTAGCAGCAGCTAATCCAGAAAGCATCGCACCTTCCGCAAGATTGCCGCCACACCAATCACCACAGCAAACTAAAGGTAAGGGAGTTCCAGCAGACAAAAAAGCTTCGTGCCAGGGACGGCTAGGAAAGGCATAACGCCAACGATGTACTTGGATCCATTCGGGAGTATTCAGCCAAGGAAGGGACAGAGATTCAGCTGCTCGTTGCAACATAAGCTCTGCAACGGGTTGTAAATCCTGGATTTCTAGATGACGTTGGGCGAAATCAGCGCTACTTTGCACTACAAAATGTGGTTGCTGAGGCTTAGGACGCTTGCTACTGTCCAAACCAATCCACGCTAAATCAGCATCATCGACAAAAGTTAGCGCCTTCCACTGAGGGAGTGGGTGGGATGTGGGAGGATATCCAGCGATCGCACTAATTGAGGAATAAAATTCTACAGAACGCAAGTTATCAAGAAAGGCTTTATCTAATCCACTTTCACCCAAAGGTTCTAACAGCATCATTGCTTGGGGTGCAGGAATGGCAACGATTATAGCTTTTGCAGTTAATTCTTCGTTGCCAGATTCGAGAGTCAAGCGCCAACTATTTTCGGGAGTTGGGGTAATAGCGATGACACGCTGATTCAGTAATATTTCTAAACCTGGGGCGAGGGATTTAGCGATGTCTGACGACAAGCCGCTCCGCGTCTACGCACTCATTCCCGCAGGTGCAACATATCGCGGACTGCGGTTTTTTGGTTCAGATAAAGGAGCGCCTGCGGTGAATTCATAAACCTCCTCTGTCCAAACTTCCAGGATATGGCGCGATCGCAATATCTCCACAAAATGTCTAAATAATTCACCCTTTGGCTTCAGATAACAAGCCCCACGATCGGCCCAAGTTCCATGCAAGCGGCGGGTAGCGAGTCTTCCTCCCAAACCACGGGACTTGTCTAGCACTAGCACCGAATAACCAGCTTGACTTAATTGCTGGGCGCAGACTAAACCGGCCATTCCGGCACCAATCACTACAATATCAGTCATGAGTCCATAGTCCTTAGTCATTGGTTATTGGTCATTAGGTTATTATCAAAGGACAAAATTACTACTAATGACTGCTGAAAGCTAATAGTAGAATAAGGTACAGAAAGTTGCACGGAAGGGAGGAAGGGAAATTGGATGAGATGAGGGCGGCGCTAGAGTTAGCGACCGAAGAAGAATTGCAAGATTTAACGGCAATTCTATTTAGTCGTAAGTTCAATCCCCTAGACTATGTACACACACCCGAACCCATCGAAGTGCAAAGCCAAGACCGCAAAGCTTGGTTAGATTCACTAGAAGGTCGCTTTCGTTTTTTGGCGGCAGATGGGATGACTGTATTACGGGGACGTACAGGCCAGGTAACTTATCGACAAGCCTTAGTTCAAGTATGTAAGTATCTAAAAATTCCTTATTCTAATCAACTGGCAACTATTGATTTAGAAGCAGAAGTATTTTTGCATCTGTTAGGACAGGTGTGGAAAAAATTACCTGAACAGGAAAAACAAAAATTGACTCTCCGAGTGCAGCGTCACCTTATCCAATCAGAACTAAAAGAACCTCTACCACTTTTATTGCAGCCTGACCCCTTGGGGTTACTTTTCAAAGGCGGTAGTGCGATCGCGGTTACTTCACTTCTCCAGCCACTTGTACTTAAGCAAATTGCTCGTCAATTTGCCATCCACTTTGCTACTTATGAAGTAGCTAAACAAGCGGTAATTACTGGCTCAGAAGCAGCTACAACGCAATTCCAAAGCTATGTAGCGATGCAAATGGCGCAACGGGGGATGACGGTGAGTGCAGCTCGTTATGGGGCAGCCCGCACGATGTTTGCCGTGATTGGCCCGATGATGTGGACTTGGTTTTTTGCAGATTTAGGGTGGAGAGCGATCGCCACTAACTATGGTCGAATCATCCCTACCATCTTCGCCTTAGCTCAAATTCGCCTCACTCGTGAGGAATGTTGGGAGCCAGCTTGAACAAAGTTTTTGACTATTTCAAGTCTCGTTGGCAATCTTCTTGGAACTACTCTCTGTGGGCACTGTTAATCTTCCCATTGAGTCCATTGGTGGGGGCTGTGACTATCGGTTTTGTCTCATTAATAACTTGGCTGAAACAATCCCGCAAAATTAATCGCCGCCCCATCAACTGGGGATTTGCCCTTTTGAGTGTGTTACTGATCGTCAGTGCTGGGTTTGCTGATGACAAGACAGCAGCATTCCTCGGCTTATTTAATTTATTACCATTCTTTTTACTTTTCGTTGCCCATAGCGCTCTAATTCAAACATTTGCCCAATTGCGGCAAATGGCTTGGGTTTTAGTAATCGGTTCCATACCAGTGGTAATTCTTGGTTTGGGACAGTTATTTTTAGGCTGGAGTTTTAAGTTCCAGTTTGTGTGGGTTGTATTTAGTTGGACAATCAGACCAGGAGGAAATCCGCCAGGTCGCATCGCTTCACTCTTTTTGCACGCTAATACTTTCGCTGCTTATCTAGCGATAGTTTTCATCCTTGGTGTAGGGTTGTGGCTAGAAAACTATCAGCAATTAAGAGTTAAGAGTCAAAAATCATTTCTTCCCTTCCTCTTCCTAAGCGTAGCGGTGATTATGAATTTCATCGCCTTGATTTTTACCAACTCGCGTAATGGTTGGGCGATCGCTATTTTTGCCTGTTTAGCTTATGCACTTTACCAAGGCTGGCGTATTCTTGTGGGTAGTGTCGCTGCGATCGTTTCTAGTGTGCTTTTGGCAGCTTTTGCTCCCTCGCCAGTCGCTCAATTTTTTCGTCAGTACGTTCCTGCTTTCTTTTGGGCAAGGTTAAATGACGACATGTATCCAGATCGGCCAATCGCTTTAATGCGAAAAACTCAGTGGGGATTTGCCTGGTCTTTAGCTGAACAACATCCTTTGACTGGCTGGGGGTTACGTAGTTTTAGTGGACTCTACAAAGCCCAAATGCAAATTCCCTTGGGCCATCCCCATAACTTTTTTTTGATGTTATCTGCTGAAACTGGCTTTCCCAGCACTTTGTTATTTTGTGGCTTACTCGCTTGGATTTTGATCGCAGGTGTTCAATTACTACGAAAGTCAAAACATATAAATACAGAAGATAGATTGATATTTTTCACTTATCTTCTGACTTTTGTTGGTTGGATTCTATTGAATACAGTAGATGTAACCCTCTTTGATTTTCGTTTGAATGCACTTTCATGGGTAATATTTGCTGCCATTTGTGGAGTAATACATCGTTATAACCAATATGACAAGCTTGCATCTCATCAAAATTAGTTAGGAAATGAAAAATCGCAACTATTTAAATCCTAAACATCAGAAAAAGCTAGTTCATTCTTATTTGATCTCAAGTTTTCATCGCATTTCTAAGCTTTACACATTTCTTTTGCTAGTTAAATGTGGCAGTGTTTTCATTCTCTTAACTCTAGCCAATACAGCATTATTAGGGATTTCACTAGTCAGAGCGCAAAACCTAGAATTGCCGAAAATTAAACCGTCTAGTTTGATACCAGAAAAAAGTCAATATCCAAACACGAGCAATATTCGGGTTTTGAAAGAAGCCTTTGAAGTTAGATGGATACCATCAGGGGCGATGGAACCAACTTTGCATGGTACTTCAAATACCTGGACAGCAGATTCGATATTAGTTGATAAACTGGTTTATCGCTCCCAATTACCCAAACGTGGAGATATTATTCTATTTGAGCCTACTGAGGAGTTACGAAAGGAAGAGTATAAAGACGCATTTATTAAGCGGATAATTGGTCTACCCGGAGAAAAGGTAGAACTTAGAAATGGCAAAGTATATATCAACAACAAACCTCTTCAGGAAGACAATTACCTTAGCTCTCAAGAGTCTACAGTAATTGATGTTTGTATATCAGGGCCACAGCCACCTTACTTAGCAAAACCTCAGATTATACCACCTAACTCATACTTAGTATTAGGGGATAACCGCAATTCTAGCTATGATAGCCGTTGCTGGGGTGTTGTTCCCAGGAAAAATCTTTTGGGTCAAGCTGTCAGAATAATTTGGCCTTTAGTTAATGAAACTGAGTTAGACGAAACGCGAAATAGTCAACAACGTTCCGCAGAAGATTTATTTCTTAAAAATGTTGGCTTTTTGATAACACCAAATGAACTAAATGATTCACCACATTACTTAGTATTTATTACTTATTTCCAAACATATTTGGCAAATGCTCAAAAAAATAAAGATGTTTTAAATCAAATTATTTCTTTAAAACATCTTGTTGTATATAGTTTCATTAAAAATGAAATTAGCAAAGCGATTGATTACTCCCAACAGCTTTTGATAATTGGACGAGAAAATCAAATTATCGGAGTCGAAACCCAAGCTTTGACATGGCTATCTTTTGCTTACTTAGTCAAAGGTTCTTATGATATTTCAAGTGATTATAGTCAACAAGTCTTACCTTTAGCCCAGAAAAGCCAAGATTACAACAACGAGTATCTTATTCTATTTTATCTAGCAATAGCTGATGTGGGAAAAGACAATTGTTCCAAAGCCAATACTTTCTATAATCAGAGTTTATCTGTTTTACCTTTTGTTGATGAGCCAATAAAAAAAATAGTCCAGTCACTGTTAGTATATTTTTCTTCTGAAGAAAAAATAAAAGCTTGCTTGCCATTAGCAAAACTCTAGAAATATATATCAATTATCATTTGTGTGTGTATTCATGTATGTATTACTGAAAATGCACAATCACTTAAGTGTTAAAGTATCAGGCGATCGCAGCGCAGCCACCGCGACTTAGAACCGCTATAACTTTTTCAGTGTATGCACGGGGGCATTTAGAGTTTTAAGTTAATAAGATTACTATATTCACGTCTGTGACTGTGAGTGTGACTAATACCTAATTAGTCACTGTTGCTGATTGTTGGGAAGGTGTAGGGACGACCCTTTGGGGTTTTCCTACATGACGGGCATCTCTTGTAGATGCCCTTTTGTATATTTATTATTTTTATTTAGTCAAACACAATCAAAAAATATTTAGCTTAGTAAAAAAACCAGAATTTCTTCATGAAATTATCCTTGCAAAGCTTTACATTTTTCACTTCTTCATTAGGGTTATTGACAATTAACTTTGCTTTTCCTCTACCTGCTAAAGCAGCAATTGAGTGTGAAGCAGGTAATATGATTTATTATCCCAATGGTTCGCTGTTAACTTGTATACTCGATCGAAATACTAATGTGCAAGTTTTCAGTTCTCTTTCAGAGACATCCAATATTCCCTGCCGAGGAAAAAATTACATATCTTTCGATGAAAAAGGACAGTTCCAAAGTTGTCAGATTGCAGATGACATCCAAATTAGAACAGTTAATGCAGTTGAAATTTGTCCGGCAGAATATAGGATATATGTCTCAACTTCAGATAAGGGAAATAAATCTTTTACTTGTCGGCAATATTAGCACTATATAATTTGTAATTGATATAGCAATCCTGAATTATTCGCGATCGACAAGATACCCGACTTCTCAAATAAATGGGGTATCTGCGGGTTACAATTCTCACAAATCAAATACCTTATGGTGTAAGCTCTCGGTAAAATAGGTGTGTCGGTAACGAAAAAAGACGCATCCATAACCTACCTTATGCTCACAACAGCTAATTTTCTTCAGTACACCCAATGGTCAGGTATAGCTACCTTGGCATTCGCTGCCTTAACAGCTTTAGCTTTTATTCTCAAATGGGGCATCCGCTTTCGGCTGGTGGGTACAACTGGCTTTATGCTGGTGCTGACGGGTGGTTTATTTGCACTATCGATAGTCCCCTTAAGTCGGGCTGTGATTCCAGGAGCAGGTAAGTACACTCTAGTTTATGACAATGGCTCCACACAAGCAGTTATTACCACATCATCCCAAATTACACCCACACAATTAGAAGCAACTTTACGTCAAGCAGCTAGTAATTTATTTTCTTATGGTCGTTCAGGTACACGTGAAGACGACAACTTGACAGTTCGCGCCCGTACCATTATCCACCCAGAACCAGGGATTTCTGTACCAGTTTACTTGGGTGAGGTGAAGCGATCGCTCGTTTCTCATCAAAATTCACCAGTCACAGTAGAAATTTACACAGATAAATTAGCCCAATTGTCAAAACCTACTGCTTAAAAGGCACGCAAGGACGCGGAGAGAGTATTTGATAATTTCTCCGCGTCAACCCTCTTTATGTCTTCATCTCAAAGAACAAAAATTTTAATTTATCTCTACTTAATGTCAAGAGTTTAAATTTATTTTTGCTAATGCTTCGTTGTGAATTAGCTATTTCTGGGCAATTTCTAAGTTCAATTTCTGCAAAAGTTCATTGCTAATGGGTGATGTTGCCAGAATTGGATGTTTAATACCTCCCCAAATACTTCCAGTGCGGATACGATGGGAAACTAATACTTCAGGAATTTTATTAGAGATTAAAACCTCTGGTGGTGCGAGTTGACCGATGGCTCGCGCTCTTTGGTAATGATATGATTCTGATAAAACCCGATCCAATTGTTCGGCAATAATTCCTGGGGTTTCTTTTGCCGAATCTAATAATAAAATATAGTGTGGGGGATCGGCAATCGGCATCAAACTTTTAAAATTAGTTTCTTGCAAGTTCAACTTAATAAGAGCATTATTTACAAAATTTTCTTGCAACTTTTCGCCTACCAAATCGCTAACGGCTTGATGTCGTCCGATAAACTCTAAACAGGGAGTGTGGCGATAGTAATGAGTTACCCGGATGCGATCGCCAATCCGATAACGATACAATCCTCCTTTCTGCGATAAAATAATCGTGTATTCCTTGCCAGTGCTGAGTTCGTGTAAACCATATAGGGAACCAGTATCATCCTCGAACTCGAAGAAAACTTCATCAATAACTGGCACACATCCGCCAGCTACAATCAACGGAATCGTTATTGGGGCTTCCGTTGCTAGTAATCCTTTACCTTGAATTAATACACCAGGAAATTGCAAACGTAATCCCTGAGCTTGATCTGCTGCATTGGCACTATCCCAGCAGGAAATCAGCTTCAAATTTGGCCAGAGTTGCATCCAGGGAATATTACTTTCACTGAGGAGTTGCAGGCGATAATGTGAAATCCGGTTGTGTAATTCTGTTCGCAATAAATCCTGATTCTCTTGAATATATTTTAAATGTACTTGGAGAAAACTAGGACTCCAAATAGAAATAATTTCTAGTTTTTCAGCCTCTAATAATGCCAAAGCCAACTGATGTTTAAATAAGTTCACGTCATGCAGCCGATTAAGTTTATTTGGCATCACCAACCAAGGACGTAAAAACCAACGCAACCAGCCATCTAAGTAATCTAAATCGTTCTGTAAACTTTGATTATCAGCTACATCTAATTGCGGCGAGATGCAAGCATAAATCTTGCCTGTAGAAAATTTCGGGCCATGTACAATCAAATCATGCGCCCATACACAGAACATTTGATTAAACGATCGCCGCAAAGATTGAGTATAAGGAATCCATTTCACCGCCCCACTACTACCAGAGGTTTTTTCATAAAACAAAATGGGTTCTGGTGTGAGGGAAATTTGCTGAGATTTCTGATTTAACCAGGGTTGGAGTGCATCATAATCTACAATTGGTACGCGCTGCCAATCGTCTAGAGAATGAATCTCCAAAGTTTTACCATACTCACTTTTGATTAGGCGATCGCAAATTTCCCTTTTTACAGATGTCTGCATTAACTCTGGGTTATCCAAAGCTCGATAAAATCGCCTTGCAGTTGGCGCGAGGATTTGCCCAAAAAGCTGAATAATCGGACGCATTATTGCACCTTTTGATTAGGATAAAGCTTGGTGGCTGCTGGTAAATAAGAATCATCAGCAATGATTACACCAGGAGCAAGATTAGATCCGGCTCCCACAAAAACATTGCTGCCAATCTTGACTTTTTTGACATACAACATTAAATTTTGTTTGCGGGGTTTTATGATATGGCAATAGATACCGACATTATGCCCGACAACGACGCGATCGCCAATTTCTAATAAACTGCGATCGGCAATCTCTAAACCTGGTGTCCAATATACATCTCGCCCCACTTTAGCACCCCACAATCGCAACCAACAGGAAAACACCCCTGGAATCAGTCGCAGCACTGCTTCCAACGCTGGAATAGCAATATAAATTACCTGGATTTGATGACTACCCCACCAGGGATTATATTCTTTACCTAGTAGATAACTAATACCCTCGCGCACAGGATAAACCCATTCATGCAAGCGGTAAACTAGCACTGGTAGCCCATAAATAGAAAGCAACACCGCCAGAATGCTGAAGATGTTGGGTGAATAAGCGAGGTAGATTATTGCTGCACCAGTTAGCAATAATATAAAGGTAGGGAAAAACGAAAGAATTTTGCTGATAACTGTCATGAAAATGGGAATAAAAGTTTTTGAAACAAGTTTAATGGGCTAGGAATTCCAATTATAGATGGCAACTTTTCGCTTTCATAATATGTTCCATGTAACTTATCCCAAATTTTCAGATTAGCCCCATAGTTATAATTATGGATTTCGCGGCAATGATGCCAAGCATGATCCTGTGGTAAGATTAACCAAAAAGATAAAAGTTGATATAGCCTGGTATTTGCAGGAATCATCAAGCGGCTATGTCGCCATAAATCTAAGGCAGAAGTTAGACTGACTCCAAGTAAATA
This sequence comes from Nostoc sp. 'Peltigera membranacea cyanobiont' 213, assembly GCF_002245975.1. Classification (NCBI taxonomy): domain Bacteria; kingdom Bacillati; phylum Cyanobacteriota; class Cyanophyceae; order Nostocales; family Nostocaceae; genus Nostoc; species Nostoc sp. 'Peltigera membranacea cyanobiont' 213. The sequence continues at coordinate 68,918 of NZ_NOLI01000011.1, forward strand.
ACCTGTAGGATCGGCTAACAGATATACAAATAAAGTGTGTATCCATAAATATATAATTAACAAGCTCGTCCAAATTGTGTTGCGAGAAGTTCCTAATACATCCATCTGAGTAACGGTATGATGGACTTGATGAACTTTCCACAACAATTTAGTATGTAAGAAACGATGATTCCAATAATATAAATAATCAACTACAAAAAAACTGATAATAAAAGCCGGAATTAATGATACTTTTAAATATCCTTGTTGAGTGGGTAATAAATTTTGATATAGCGAATAAACTAAAGTAGCTTGTAGCAAGGGAATCAAAATTCCTTGAATCGTTAATCCTGTACTATCTATCAGCCAATCTTCACGACTTTTAACTTTAAGTTGAGTTCGTCCAACCTGATTGGTAATAGTCCAACCAACTAATCCGAGAAAAGAGCCAAAAATTAGTAGTTGTGAAAAGTTTTGTATTTCCACTTTTGATTGCTCACACTGATTTTAATTAATTACGAATTAATTTAATTTAGATTATAACTAACCTAATTCTACATATTAATAAATGCTAATTAATTATTATCACTGCATTTTCTCCCCTCTAGAAATCTTTTATCCTTTGACAGAGATAGTTTCAGCAAAAGCGAGTTTTAATCCCTATTGACCCCTGAGAAATAGTACGTACAATTATACGTAATTACTGATTGATTTTATTAAATCGGCTTGGCTGAAAACGCATAACCTATGGCTCTCGGCAATTTTGGCAATATTTACTCAGATGAGCTAATTACTGCCACTGAGTTAAATCGGCAGCCTGGACGAGTTCTAGACAAGGCTTTAGAACATCCAGTGACAATTACCCGTAACGATCAGTCTTTTGCGTTGTTGCGCCGGGAGGAAGTAACTTCTCTCGTCAAGGTAGCTACTCAAAGTAAAGCGGTTTTTGAAGCATTAACCGTAGCTTTTTCTCTATTATTAGGCAAAGAAATTGGCTTTGAACACCCTTATGGATGGTTGAGCGTGTTTGAGTCGGATGATCTGCAAGAGTTTATCAAGGAGCTAAGTGAGGCTTTTCGGTTGATAGATTCTTCAACTACAGCATGGGAGATAATTGACGCGCTTATCCATGAATGGCATGAAAGTGCAATTGCTTACTCTAGCCCCGAACTGGCAGCAGCTTTTAGTGCTGAAACTGATGAAGTCCCATTAACCAAACCATCTGCTGGGAGTGCTGTGTGAGAGAGTATGTCAGAGAACCAAGAAGAAAATCCCATAGTAGAAAATGTAGAGCCGCCAGAAGTTAAACTGACGGCTCCTGAATTATTTGAGATGGAAAGCACTTGGTTAGTGGTAGCCAAAAATCGTCGGGTGAATCGAGATTGGGAAGCTTTAATGCAGCGTCATCCAGAAAATACTCGACGCTGTTATGAGGATTTATGTACTGCACCAACCACTCGACAACCAGGGCGTGTTTTCCCTTTGAAGGGCAAACTCTACAAGGGGGCATGGGAATATGAAGTGACAAAAGGGGACAGAGTATTTTATGTTCCTGATGCTCAACAGTTGAAAGTCGTTGTTTACTATGCAGGGAAACATCCTTCCCCTGCACCTACACCGTAAACTTACTCAACACCCGTGTTCATACACAGCTAAGGGCATTCGTTCTTCTGATGCATCAACAAAAGCAGTGGAGCGAGGAATGGACGCAAAGACTGTTCCGGCGCTGGCTAGTTGTTCGGTGATGGCAGCTAAATAATGACTTACAATTGATACTAAACAATTTATTTTGATTGCAGATGTTTTTTTAATAATCGTCAAATAGCTTGCTGGTAATCTTTGTGAGATATCTCATCAAGACTAATTCTCATGCAACTCATTATTAATTTAGTTAATAAAATTACCTTGTACTTAAATGTGGTTTTTAGCGTAGGCGCAGCCCGCCGCAGGCATCGCTTGTTTTTTACCCGATCTCACCAAACAAATCGCGTTGCTCGCCTTTCCACATACCGTGAAAAATCAGTTATAAGGTGAGGGTTAGGGTGGGGTAAAAAAATATTTGATACATCAATCATGACTTTTCAAACATCCTCTTAGCGTAACGTTATCGAGTCTTCTCCCAAAGTGAGATGCTACGCGAATGAGCATCATTACAAATTACGAATTATTTTTAAACCCAAAATGTAACTTTTACTGATTGATTTGGCAATAAACGCGGATCTTCTCCACGAGATATCGCTGCCATAATTGACTCGACAAATATATGAATTGTGTCCGCAGGCGTATTGTAAAATTGTGTGCCGTATTTAGCGATCGCTTCCCCCTGAATACCCAAAATTTCCACGTCTTGGCGGATAATGTGTTGAGCAGTCCACCGCACAAAGGGACGTGCTAACTTATTCCAAATACCATAGTTATAGGTGACATCTGTGTAAACCAGAGTGGAATTATCGGTTTCTGGAATAGATTGACTGGTAATGAACAAATGACGATTATGTGCCATCTTATACTCTACAGAGGTAATATTTGGCATATAAAAGCGATCGCTATGTTTAATCTCTGCATTCTGCAAATTCAGAAAACGGCTGTACCATCCCAAATTACTGTTTTCGTTGCGATACTCCACCAAAACCGAACCATTGCAGCGTTCTACAGTCATCTCTAACTTTTGTTGACGGGAAGTACGGAAAACACCAGGATGAACAAAAGCCGTATGGGGAATATCAATAAAGTTCTCTGCACAATTAGTCACATTGTTAGCAAAACGGTTAATTACCCGCACCGTCTCCCATCCGGTTTGTCCGTAGTGAGGCATAGAAAAGGGTTCAATATCAATAATTGGCGTATCGGCTAACCGCACATAAACATAGCCATCTTGTTCTTTGGTAGCGTAACACTTGGCTCGACGCTGTGGGGAAGGTTTGAAATCATCTCCTTCGGCTGGAACAGCAATAACGTTTCCAACCCCGTCATATACCCAACCATGATAGGGACATTGTAAAGTACCATCACAGATTTTACCTGTTGATAGACGGCTATTGCGGTGTAAACAGCGATCGCGCAAAGCTACAGGTTGTCCATCTTCACCGCGAAATATCGCTAACCATTCTCCTAAAATGCTACGTGATAATACTTTGTTAGGTTGTAACTGTTCGCTGAGTGCGACAATATACCAGAAATCTGCAAATTGCATAGTGGGTGGGAGCGATCGTATTTAAATTATGGCAATGTCTTGAGCAGAACTGTTTGATAAAATTGATGTTGATGAAGTTACGGAATTTATTGCAGCATAAAAGATTACTAACATAATATTGTAAATAATTAGCTCAACTTTTAGATATAGAGACAGTATGAGTAATTTTCAAGGTGATATTGCTGGTAAAAATATTATCACTTACGCTTCTAGAGGTGGTAAGAAATACTCTTCCAATGATATTGGACAATATTTAAGAAAATTTAAACTTTGTGATGCTCTCAGGCTTATCGGAGAATTTTCCTATAAAATCTTCAAGTCTCATAAAGGATTACATATTGTCAAAGGTGTACCTGTTTTTGACGGTGTTCTAGCATATTTGTCAATGCTGCTAATTGAAAACTCCAATGATTACCGCAGTCAAAACATGACTGAAGATGATTTGCTGAAAGCTATTGATATGTATTTTGGACTTCTAGATCCCTTTGAAAAAGACGACGAAAATCAACAAGGTTTTCTCATAAGATTTGGAGCTTCTCAACTTGAATATGATCGTGAAGCTCGTCACCTCCTTCCAAGAACACTAATTATCTACAGAGACCTGTGGGCTAAAATTCCAGGTGCAAATAAAATTGATATAGCTTGTGCAATTAAGAGTTTTTCTGGGCTAAATTTGCAGGAAATATTAGTATTAAGCTTGGCTTTACCTGGGAATGGGAAGCAAGGTTTTTTTCGCCTATATGAAGACATAGATAAATATCCTGAAGCCGCAAAAGAATATTTTGATGTCAAGAAGCAAAGAATCTTTGTAAATTGGATTTCATCTAAATACAATGACTTTCGCTCTCTCTCAAGAGCAGATTCACCACCGACAGGTGAGTATGATAAATTTAGATTTAACCCCCTTTGGGTCAAGCCTGCAATTATTCCAGATCGCAATCCTAAAGTCGGTTATTCCCAAGTTTACATAACACCAATACCAACTTTAGTTTATCAGCGAGTAACTAGAGGTCTTTACTTTAGTTTAGCAGATTACTTCAGAGATACTAATAAAAATCCATTTCGAGAAAATTTTGGACTTGTCTTTCAAGAGTATGTTGGATTACTCATAAAAAAGGCAATTGGAGAATTAAACGTTCAACAAGAGTGGCGATATGGCACTAGTAAATATCCTAAAGACACACCAGATTGGTTTGTTATTAAAAATGGTTCTGCTGTTTTGATAGAAGTGAAGCAGTCAGGTCTCTATTTAAATGCTAAAAAATGGGGGGATTTAGTTGAAATCAAGAGAGACATTACTAAAAATATTGGTGCTGCGGTACATCAAATGTGGGAGTTTGAAAATGATATCGAAGCTGGTTTATGCACCGTTCCTGATTGGTTAGGCGGGATGACAATAACTGAGAGATTAGTTATAACTTATGATCGGTCTTTCTTCGTAAATTCAGTTTTTAGAGATGAGATCCGGCAATTGTATCCTGCTATTCCTGAAACATATCATTGGCATACTATTTCAGTTGAAGAATTAGAGTATTTCCTGGGTATCGTTGGTCTGAGTTTTATCGAGGCGTTGAAAGAAAAAAGACTTGATGCTGAAGGAGACAGTATGGATTTTAGAGATTATTATTCCAGAAAATCCTCTCAGGATGATTGCAGAAATCCATATTTAGATAGTGTTTATAATGACTTTTTTGGGGAACTAGAATTCTTATCTGAACAAACAAAGGCAGAGTAGCAAGTAGGCTGGGTTAACACTAGGAAACCCAACATTCCCAAAAACTGACAAGTGCGATCATCAGATAGTATAAACAGTGGCAAATTGTTGCACCACAAGCAACAACCATTGAAGTAAAATCTCACGATTTAGCAGCCCAAATCAGGGAAATATCATATTTCTTGAACATGGAATCGGAACTAACAAGCGTCATTTCTTCTATCTGAGCCTGTGCAATCAACATTCTGTCAAAAGGATCTCGATGATGCAAGGGTAAAGCAGCCGCTTGTAAAGCATGAGACGCTGTAATTTCTAGCGATCGCATTCCCAACTGTGCCATCCGACTAGAAATATAATTGTCTAAAGGATCTGGCAGTGGCAACTTGCCGATAGCAACTTTTATACCTATTTCCCAAATACTGGCAACTGATAACCATAATTCATTGTTTTCATCGGCAATGTGGGCGATCGCTTCCTCATTCAAACGCTCTGGTTGGGCAAACCACCATAACCAACACTGCGTATCTAGCAAAAGTTTCACTCCTCACCGCCCTCAAATGCTGCCAACATCTCATCTGGTAAAGGGGCGTTAAAGTCCTCTGGCACTAGAAAACGCCCTTTATCCTGTCCTAAACTATCGCGGCGATTTGATGAGGTGCGAAACGGAACTAACTTCGCAATGGGAATGCCTCGATCGGAAATAATGATTTCTTCTCCATGCTCTACCCGCAACAAAAGTTGTGAGAGATTCGTTTCAGCTTGATGGATATTTACAGTTTCCATGATTTTATCTAAGTCTCTAAATTGAGTTTAACCAATTCATCCTTCCATTAACCATTACTGTGAAAGAAGCTTTCTGAATTCGCTTTTATTGGGTACAAATACAAAGTTCTTGGTTAAAAGGAAAACTGATTGTCAATTTGATATGGTAAATATCTAACTCGCTAGAGACATCGAAGATTTTAAATATAGCTCGATTTCCACCGCTAGAAAATCACTAAATGTATCATGACTTTTGACGAAATAAGGCTCTTGCTGCCCTTCGCAATATGAGTAAGTTGGTGGGTTATCACCTTCTGAAAGCCTGAAAAAGCTAAACTGATAGCCCTGGTGCATAAAAAATACAAAAGCATCCTCTGGCAAAGCTTCAGGAAAATCATTTTCTACCAAAAGTTGTTTAGCCCATTCTTGAATTTGCGGTAGATGCTGGTAAAAGCAATCAGAACCACGCAAAAACTTACCTGCTCCATGCCCCATCATTTTGAGAAAATCTTTGTAATTACTGGGCAAAGTAATACCTTTTTGTTGTTCAAATTGAATTATTTCTAAATTTGAACATGGCAAAAGCTGATTTTCGTTAAGAAGAAGCTGAAGTGGTTCGGGTAAATTGCGAATTGACATTTATACCGACTCCTTTACGCAATGTTTCCGTGATGTACATTTAGCTGAATGTTCGGGAAAGTTTGCCTAAACTGCTTAATGACATACTCACACGAATCACATGGCTCTCTTTCGGTGAATAACTCAATCTTACCCTTTACTTCTCTATTATTTGTATATTTTTGGGCAATCGCTTCTAATATTTTGTATTCTGAGTCTAAATCTCTTCGATGTCCAGTAACTTCAAAGGTTTTAAACATCGGTTGATTCGGTAAAACAACCGCTCCCTCTCGCAATAGCTTACCACTAAAGGCGAATAGCTCGAAAAATGTCTCATCTACCCATACTCTAGCAATAGCAACATTTCGGGCTGGTGCTGGCACGTTACAAGTTTTACGAATTTCTGCGACGCGCTTTAACCAATCCATACTTGCTTTTTTAGTTGTTTTTAAATCACCATCTAAATCTTACGAATTTCAACATTACCTGTAACATTAACTTGACACGCTAACCGCGCATGAGGATAATTAGCCACTAATGTCTCTAACATTTCCTGTTCATCAGGTTGAGGACGAGGAATATCACCAATAACCTCAACCAAACAAGTGCCACAAATTCCAGTCCGACAACCAAACAAAACAGGTGAATTCTGAATCGTGAGATATTCAGACAAACTTTGATGACATTCCAAAGTTATAGTAACAAAATCACTTCCCGGAAACGATATCTTACATAAATCAGCCATAATACGCAACAATCTTACCTAAACAACACTCTTCCATTCCTCTGTGCGCCTCTGCGTCTCTGCGTGAGCTAAAAATAAATACTCTCGGTGTTCAAAACCTTGAAAAGCCCTTTGTTGAGTTGCCAAATATCGAGAAATTGAATTAGTAGCCATCAGTGACATATCCCGATTACGTTGCCAAAGATAATCGAGTTTTTCAACATACATCTGATAAGATTTCATCGCCTCCTGATGAGTTGAAAAACTGCGCTGTAATCCTTCCGACTCCTCCGTAAAGCAACGCCGCATCATTTCTTTAGCATCCATGTCACTCATCTCAAAAATTGGCGATCGCAACACCCGATAAATCTTGCCATACAGCGCCGGATCGTACCAAAATATCCCGTTAATCGCAGCAGAAAAATGAAAATGATCGCGTTGGCATCCCAACAATCCTAAATTAGCAACCAGTCGCTCAAAAGCAGTCGGTGGCTTAAGACAAGTGATAACATCGTGAGATATAATAGTCGAACTATTGAAGTGAAAGCTTTCATCCATGAAGTGATAATAAGAGACTTTAGCAGGAATTGGAGCAGCTTCAGGATGGGGATGTTTCTGATAATAATTGCTGAGTTTGTGCTGTACTAACTTGCCGTTTAGTGTCCGCACTCCCCGGACTGTAAAATACTGACAAGCTAAAAAAGTATTATTCGCAGAAATTAGCCCAAAGTATTGAAGTTGAATTTTTTTCCACCAAGTTTTTAAAGCATTGGTGTCAGCATAAACCATCGTTTCTGTAAAGGGGCCGCGCATGGGGTAGGTAAAGATAAGTTCCCCAAACAATGCTTGTTCAACCTGTTTGGCAATTGTGCGAAAGGCGTTAATGTGCGATCGCTCTTGGGCGGATTCCAAATCTAAGGTATCGCAGATTAAGCGAAAATCTTCTTGGGCGTAAAGTCCGGCTGCACTGGTTTGATTGAAAAATATAGTTGCAATTTCGGCAGAAACAATTTGTGAGTAGTAAGCTACCCAGTAAAGTTGGTTCAAAATTATACGCTGATGTTGAGTAGATTGTTCCCATAAAGGTGTACCATATAGCAGGGAAAATTCCTCTGGGTTCCAATACTCGTTTTGGCAATCTTCATAGCGAAAGTTGGTGACAGCTTCATCCATTAAAACAGTATGATCTTGCTGTTTGTTGCGGGTGTGGTTGATTTGTAATTTGCGATGAATAGTTTTTTCCATATCCGTTTTTATTTCACGCAGAGATAAGATTGATATTTATTACACACATTGATGGGCGGGGAGTGGTTTAAAGGCTCCGCGTTCTTCTAAATTTTGCAGGATAGACTGGGCTGATGTTCCCCCCATGAGCGATCGCAATATTTCTAATCGCGTTCCGCTATGAGTCTCCGTATCTAGTTCTTCTAAGATTTGGATTTTTTGCGATCGCGTCAGATGTCCTTTCACTTGTTCAATTGCTGTCAGTAAGCTTTGTGGCCCCACCTGTACCATAAACAAAAACTGTGCCAACACATCGAGAATTGTTGTTTCACTGAATGCTGAAACAGTAATTTGATTAAACAAGGTGGTTCCCGTAGCGTGATGACGGGACTCAGATTGTAAAAAGCTGGAAAAAAGTTCTGCTAAGACTGGATAACGGCATTCCTTCGCTAAACGCCGATAATGGCTTAAACCCCATCCTTCTAAAACGACTTGCAGCACAAACAACAAAACTGTTTTATCCGCACTTTCAACCACTTCTGATAGTAAGCGCAAAAATGGATCGTCCGTGCTATTTACTTCCATTTCTGGTAAAAAATGGCTAATTTGGTGAAGGTGGGTAGCTTCATCAGCCGTAAACAATGCATAAAGCATTCGTTCTTCAACTGTTTCGGCTAACAGTACCATTTTTGCCATGTAGCCAACACCTGCTTTCTCAATAAAATATGATTCTTCTAATAAACTGCGGTTAGCAAGTTCCAGAATAGAAAATTGTTCATCATTATTAGATTGCTGAAAAATTTGGACTTGATGTAAGTTAAAAAATTCAGCATCCCAATAATTTAATTGGGGATAATTATCATAATTCTTCTGATTAGATAAGGCTGCTGTTAATATCCGTCGTAAACGGTCATCAGAATCTGTGTGTGGTAGGTCAAAACCGACAATGTTATATTTTGAATCCATGTTCAGGGCTAGGTGTTGATAGGGTTTGAATATTTGGATAATTAACAGTGTCCCAAGTTGCCCAGGTTAAAGCTTTTTGTTGATTAACGTGCTGAATAAATTCCAGAATAGATTGATCTGCTTTAGTAGGAGTCTTTAAATCAAACTGAATTGTCTGAAATACCTGCGTATCCCCCTTGGCAAAGTAATTACCAACTTGCTGAGTTAACCATAACAAACCACGATTTAAAACCCATCCCCAAAATCCCGGACGCTTGGGAGTGACAAGAATTGTTTGCCCTTCAGTTTTACCACCTTCTATCATTCGCAGCGTAAATATAATATAGAAGTGCAGGAAATCTGGCCCTAGCGTCACAGTGCCAGTGCTGCCATACCAGTAACACATACTATAAGTAACTTCGTTGCGATATAGAGGACGAATCAGGCGAATTAACCAAGAATCATCACCTCCCCGTGTAGTGTTGCTAAAAGTAATAGCGTTGTTATTTACGTCTTGAGAATCAAATACAATCTCTAAAGGCAGATTGTGTACTGTATTGAAATGGTGAGCATCAATCGCATTAATTAGTAAGACATTGGGATGGCAGTTTTTGACAAACCGAGTCCCCAATATATGATCGCAATCTACCTGTTCTAATTCTGGTACAAAGGGCAGCGAACTTGGCTTTTCTTCTCCCACCCAAACCCAAATCATGCCGTATTTTTCTGCCGTGTACCAAGTTTTAATACACACAGGTAGCGGTTTCCCAAGTGAAGGAACATCTACACAAATTCCGCGACTATCATACTTCCAATTATGAAAAAAGCAACGAATTCCATCACCTTCTACCTTACCTTCTGCTAAATGAGCGCCCATGTGTGGACAATAAGCATCTACAGCTACTACCTGACTACTAACTCCCCGATAAATTGCCAGATTTCTACCTAGCAAACTTATAGCTTTTACCTTGCAAATTTTTAATTTTTTCGATGGTAATGTCCAGTACCATCCCTCTATAAAATGGGTTGAATTGTTAAAGTTTGATTGTATGTTTGTAGATGTCATAAAATTTAAATCAAAACACAATCTTGCACAAATTCTAACGATGATTCTGACTCCCACATCCGTTTTCCAGCACGAGTGAGATTGTCATAGTTAATTTCAGTTAAACAAACCAATTCATCCCCTAATCGATAACCTGGGTTTTTTTCTTCAAAAAACTGGATATGGGGGTTACTCTGTCTTCCTGTGGGGATTTCAATTAACCCCTCACACAGAATTTGGGGATGCGGGAAATTGACGATACCAGTTGATTCTTGGTATAAACTACCATAGTATTCCCGCGCTAAACTCACCATCAGATTTGTAACATCGGCAGGTGTTGTAACATCATAACGCGGATAGAAATCTTGCCAAAAAGTAGGGAGAAAACGATAAGTACGAAAACCAGAGCAAATTAGCAGCCAGTAAAGTTTATTTTCTGCATAGTGCTGACGCAGAAAATTGATGGCGGCAATCCAACTACGTGGTAGTGTTGTACTCGACCAAGCACTAGGATCGACAATAGTATCGCCGGAATACACCACACTAATTTTTTCTCCCAAAAAAGTCTTTTGACATAACATCAGAGTTGAAAATCCTTTGAGTGCGTTGGATGTTTCATCTCTCAACAGCAAAACCCAGTTTTTGCGCTCTAGATCGACTAGAAACCCATCCCAGGTTATACCTTGGAAGTGATTTTGGAGCAACGCATACATGGCAGTGCGATCGCTTGATTGCAACTTTTGAACAGGAATCAGCAAACTCTTCATTATTCGGAAATTACCTAAAATCGAGTTGTAAGATGTTTTTAATTAACACTTTATCGACCAAATTAGTAAATTTACGGTGTAGTGTGACAGATTCCAAAATGGTTATTTACGCTACAATCATATATTCACACTAAGCATAAGTTTTATATTGGTACTGATGTGCCAGTTAGAAAATAACTTTATTGTTTGCGTACAAATCTACAGCTGATACGAAGCCGTCAAAGCCACCGCCAAAGCATCCGCAGCATCATCCGGCTTGGGAATCTCATCTAAATCTAACTCCCGCGCTACCGCCTCTTGAACTTCCGACTTATCCGCATTGCCATACCCCGTTAAAGCTTGTTTAATTTGAGCCGGAGTAAACTCTATGTAAGGAAGACGACACTGGCCCAACACCAAAATAAGTACGCCCCTTGCCTGAGCAACCAGGATTGTATTTGACATCCGATAGAAAAATAGTTTCTCGATCGCTACCAAATCTGGTTTAAATTCTTCTATGACGGTGTGTAAATCATCAAACAAGGTACATAGCCTCTGTCCCATTTCTACATCTGCTGATGTTTTAATTACCCCAAAATCCAGCATATTTACTGTAGTTTCTTGCACCTTGTTGGAAATTTGTGTATAGGTAATTACCCCAAACCCTAAAGTTGCCAGTCCTGGATCTAATCCTAAAATTCGTTTTTCCATTCAATTCACTTTTAGTAAGCCACGCTATTGTTTAAGTGGGAATACTGGCAATCTTAACCACTTGCTCTTAGTCTAATGGAATAGACAAATATAATAGTTTCACGCCTAGTGTTTTAAACCAAGTGGTGTACATTTTCTGTTAATTATTGTTTGTAGCACTGCTGTAAATCAGGTATGTCAATTGGTTTTCTCAGACAAGCCCTCAACGCCCTGCAAAAGCAGTCGCGTTCTCGTACTTCCTATCGGGTTAACCAGTGGTTCAAATGGTTATCCCCTGGACTATCGGTAAAACGTTGGTTGTTGATTAGTGTTGGGGGTGTACTGCTGACGAGTTTGGGGTTAGCTATCTGGATTAAGCTGACTCCAATTTTTTGGATGATAGAGTTGTTTCGGAATTTCCTAGGAGTAATCACCAACGTCTTACCCAACTATATCAGCGGGCCTTTGGTGCTGATCGGTGGCTTGCTGTTGGTGCTTTGGGGACAAACTCGCACCGTTGGCTCAATTACTAAGGTACTAAGAGCAGAAGGCGGAGAAGAACTCATCGATGTATTGCTGGCACATCATCGATTGTACCGAGGGCCGAAAATAGTAGTAATTGGTGGTGGTACGGGACTTTCTACGTTGTTGAGAGGACTGAAAACTTACAGCGCTAATATTACTGCTATTGTCACTGTAGCCGACGATGGTGGATCTTCTGGGCGGTTGCGCCAAGAATTTGGAGTGCTACCACCAGGGGATATCCGCAATTGTTTGGCTGCACTAGCAGATGAAGAAAAGTTATTAACAGAATTGTTTCAATACCGTTTTCGGGCTGGAGATGGGTTAACAGGTCACAGTTTTGGCAATTTGTTTTTAACGGCAATGAGTGATATTACTGGAGATTTAGAACAAGCAGTTGCAGCTAGCTCTAAGGTGCTAGCGGTACGAGGACAAGTACTACCAGCAACTCTCAGTGATGTTCGCCTCTGGGCAGAATTAGCTGATGGTCGCCGCATTGACGGGGAGTCTAGCATTCCCAAAGCTGGGGGGAAAATTGTCAAAATTGGTTGCATTCCAGCTAATCCTCCAGCAGTACCAGCAGCGATTAAAGCACTTAAAGAAGCTGATTACATTATTATTGGGCCGGGTAGCCTTTATACAAGCCTGATTCCTAATTTATTAGTACCAGAAATTGCCGATGCGATCGCTCAAACATCTGTCCCCCGTATTTATATCTGCAATATAATGACTCAACCAGGAGAAACTGAAGGCTATACTGTTGCAGATCACATTAGAGCAATTGATGCTGCTTGTGGGCAAAGACGGCTATTTGATGCTGTACTAATCCACAAAAAATCCCCCTCGGAGCAATCACTCGTCCGCTACGCCCAACAAAATTCCTATCCCGTTTTTCTGGATAGAGAAGCTGTCATTCAGCTAGGGCGAAGGATTGTTCCAGCTAATGTTTTGTATGAAGATGAAACGGGTGTTGTCCGTCACAATCCGCAGAAACTAGCACAAGTATTGTTGCGGTGGTACGGTAGAAGTCATCATGGTAGGTAGTTATTAGTCATTAGTCATTAGTCATTAGTCATTTGTAAATAACCAATACCCAATACCCAATACTCAACGTCCAATGACTAATATAATTGATGAAAATATGAAAATTTTTCTAGCAGATACAGAGGCGACACTACGCTTAGGTATTACTCTCGGAGAATCCCTGACTCCTGGCAGTGTAATTTTACTAGAAGGTGATTTAGGCGCTGGTAAAACTACCCTAGTTCAAGGTATTGGCAAGGGTTTGGGAATTACTGAATGTATTGTCAGTCCTACTTTCACCCTGATTAATGAGTACACGGAAGGACGGCTCCCCCTTTACCACCTGGATTTATATCGGTTAGAACCACAAGAAGTTGCAGCTTTGAATTTAGAAAGTTACTGGGAAGGTGCTGAGATTGTACCAGGAATTGTGGCAGTTGAATGGGCAGAACGATTACCCTACAAGCCAGATAGTTATGTGAGTGTGAGTTTAACTTATGGGGATGGGGGTACTCGTCAAGTCGAACTCATACCATTCAATTGTGCTATTTAAGTTCATCTCCCAACCCAAGTACGAGAGATTTCACATTTTTAAATCGCAACACTAAAAAATTTCTGCCAATAGTCGAGGGAGAAATTAAACTCGTCCTATCTACCACTACCACGTTCACCACTGGAAGTCACTAACATTGTTCTCTCAACCAAAAATAAACGAAATAATTGTTCAACAGCAGATACATTACAATAGGGTTCAGTTAAAGCTAAAAACAGAGATCCAAATAGGTTGAGTTGAAATATGATTCTTTTGAACTTTTTGTTTATTGAAGATTCCCTCAACCTCCTCTAGTGGTCTATCACAAAAGTTTTGATAGGTTTGTAATCAGCACTAAATTGCTTAAAAAGTCAATAATTAAAGTCCTTACTATAAACATGTATGTCCATCAGAATTAATAAGACAGACCACTACTACTTTTTCCGTACCTCTGAGATATTCGAGATTGACATCTACTAGCTTTATTGTTGTAATCAGCAGTTAAAAAAAATGATTTAGATGGTTCAAGCAAATGTAAATAAACTGTTGTTGGGTAAATGAGAGTTTGACAGAACTTTGTCAGTCTGAACCAGATTAGTTACCTACTGTGATTAGGAGATCCAATCAGGATTAGTGAGTAGCCAAAGCTAGTAGAGAAAAATTAAACAAAGTCAAGTTCTGTATAAGTCGTTTAACTTTCCTTACACTTAGTATTCCCAAGTTATGTTCATAATCTATACCAAGTAATAAACTAATTTTTGATTTTTAATTATTTCAAATAATTTTAACTAACAAATAATTCTGAGATTAACATCTGTAATTAGCACTTGGATCGAGACACCATTAACTAAAACATCTCGTATTTTTACAGGAATTATAGTAGAAATACGAGATGTTATACCCGAATTTACTTTATGTTAATATGCCTACGTGGATGCACTAGTTATCTCTAATAAAAGAAGCGATCGCCTTTTTGATCGGAGAACCAGAGTCGTCTCTGGTATAGTAAGTAAGACCTCGGTCGATAAATGCAGAGGTAGTATCTATTAACTGCTGAATAATCTCCGCGCTAGCATTATCTATTTCTTCAGTAACTTTTTCGCCTGTAAATCGGTTTTTTCGATCTTCTGGAGGTAATACAATGCGAGGATCTTTATAAGTTTCTTTTGGCTTGGGTTGAAATGTCTCATTTAAGTCAAACTGAAGGCGTAAGTAACGTTTAGAATCGTATCCACCCATGATTTGTCGGCAAATCGTACTATCAATCTCAGATGTAGGTTCCATAAAGATATTAGTCAGATTTTGTACCCAGTCTAAGCCTCTCCATTTGCTTATTTGCTTATATTGATATGGTTCACCAGTTTGACCTGTGCCAATAGAGAGGATAGAAATATCTTCTAATCGCAGATTATCCAATTTATATTTTTGCTTGATTGTTGAAGAGATTGAAGACTGACTTATCCTCATCACTAAACTCAAAGCTGCAAGACAAGGGTTGTTAGCAGAAACTCCGCCATCAATGTGTGGAAATTCCCAATCCCCAAATTTTTCTTTATCTATAGGTTCTAATTTATATGGTGGGAAAAAACTGGGGGCTGAGGCAGAAGCGGTACATATTTCCCATAAATAACAGTCATCGTACCATCTGTCTCCTAAATCTGGATGACAGTTTGTAAAAAAGGTTGTATTTCGATATAGCGGATCGTAGGCAAGAATTAAAATAATCGGTTTTTCAATATCCTTTATTCTTGTGGATTTGTACGCGTCTTTGAGGACGCTAGTAATTCCATCATGAGAATATTTAGCTGCTGAGAACACATCAATAATTGATTTTATGATGGGTGGTAAGTTTTTGTAGCGGTTTTTTATAGCCGGTGGAAATATATCTTTACCCCGCTCTGTATACAGTTTAATTAGTTCATCACTCTGTTTTCCAACAGCAATTCCTCCTGCTAAGATGGAACCGGTAGAAGTACCAGTAATCAGGTCAAAGTACTCATGTAAAAAATTTCCTTTCCCCTGATTTCTAATTTCTTTTTCTACTTGTTGAAGTATTCGTGCTGCAATAACTCCACGAATACCGCCACCGTCTAAAGCCAAAATTTTGAATGACATAGCAATTGTCCTTGATTATTTCTATAGCCCCTTTTTAAGAGGGGTTGGGGCATCTTCCCTCGGTAAACAAGCTAACCGAACTGTATTGCATAAACACAGAGTGGCTTCCCGCACGTTAGGAAACAAAGGAATAAGAGTTTCAGAGAGTTATTGTGTAAGTCCTATAGTTATTGAAGATTTGACTTTAAACACCTATAAATAAATTCAGGGTTTTAAGTTGCAATTTTTGATACAGCGACAAGTCAATACCCTTTGGTTAAAAGGGTAAAGGAGGAAAAACAAAAATTTTCATCTTTTAGCTTTAACCAAACCACATTGGTCTAGTCTTAACTCTAGATAGATGAAAATCTTGCCAGTTCAAGTATGGCTTTGATGTAAAATTATTTGTCTAGTACGTAAGCTTAAATAAATATTTGCTATAAGAAAGTTAAAGCTTGACCACGCACTTCTGTATTGACCTGACCTTTGTCATAAACTATTTCACCCCCGACAATAGTTGTTGTAGCCCAGCCAGTAAGGTTCCAGCCTTCAAAGGGACTCCAACGGCATTTGGTTAAAAGCTCCTCGCGCCGGACTGGACGGTATGTGTTTAAATCTACAAGCACTAAATCGGCATCGTAACCAGGTGCGATCGCTCCTTTATTGGGAATACCATAACCTACAGCTACATTCTTAGACATCCAGTTCACAACTTGGGCAACAGTACACTTTCCCTCCATCGCCGCAGTTAGCATCAACGCTAGGGAAGTTTCCACCCCAGGCATTCCCGAAGGACTATTGGGGTATTCTTGAGCTTTTTCTTCTAAGGTGTGCGGCGCGTGATCTGTAGCGATGAAATCAATCACGCCATCGCGCAAAGCTTGCCAAAGGACTTCGTTATCGTGGGGCGATCGCAAAGGTGGATTCATCTGTGCTAAGGTACCAATCTTTTCATAAGCACTGGTGTTCAACAACAAATGCTGTGGTGTTACCTCTGCTGTCACCCAACTAGGTTTCTCCTGACGCAGCAAATCTGCTTCTTCGGCTGTTGACATGTGGAGAATATGCAGACGACGTTGATATTTTTGCGAAAGTTTTAATGCCAGTTGGGTTGCTAGCATTGCCGCTTGATTATCTTGAATTTGCGAGTGAACGGCTGGGTTGTGGATGTTGGCAAATTCTTGGCGGCGTTGATTGATTCTAGCTTGATCTTCGGCATGAACGGCAATCAAGCGAGCCTGCTTTGCAGGAGCTTCGCTAACGCCTTTCGCAAATATCGCCTCCAATGCTGTTTCGCCATCAACCAGCAACTGACCGTGCATCGACCCCATGAAAATCTTAATTCCTGGTGTTGGCTTTGCCAAAAGCAAATCTGGGAGATTCTCTGCTGTTGCTCCAATAAAAAAGCCATAATTAACCACGCACTTTTGTGAGGCTCGGTCTAGCTTGTCGTCTAAAGTCTGCTGTGTCGTCGTCAGGGGGCGCGTATTGGGCATTTCTAAAAATGTTGTGACTCCACCTTTAGCACATGCACAACTGGCAGTGAATAAATCTTCCTTGTGTTCTAGTCCAGGTTCCCGAAAATGTACCTGCGGATCGATAACTCCCGGCAACAAAGTTAACCCTTCTGCGTCAATTTCAGTGGCTAGTGGTGTTTGGGAGATTTCTGGCGCAACTTCGACTATTTGGCGATCGCGCGTCAACACATCCCCAATCATCAGTTCACCATTAGGTAAGACTATGCGAGCGCGGCGGATCAGTAAAATTTTTGGAGATGACATAGGGCTAACAAAGTTCACACAGGGAGCTATATATTACAGACAGATAACTATGATTTTAAGTTAAACTTAGTCGCACTCTGCGTGTTAAATTTTTTGCCGCGCGTTAAAAAAAAGTTTACTTTTAATCTATGAAGTACTCTGTCAATCAATTTGGGATTTGGGATTTGGGATTTGGGATTGACCTTATCCTACAAGGGATAAAGTTTGGGGATTTTAGGTTGTTTTGTTTTTGCCTACCAGAGACCAGTCATAATCCTCAATCCAAAATCTAAAATCCCCAATCTAAAATTGGTAGTCAGGATGCCAACATAATCAGGAAATTAAAATTTTCCCGTTAAGATTAACAGATAAAGTCTCACTAGGTGAGTTAATTACCTATATCTTTCCTTCCGTTAAGTAATTTCATGCAAAATCAAGTGCCTGATAACAACTCTAGTCAACAACCCGATAATTCCTGGATCGCAGAACTAGGTAGAACAATTGTATTGAGTATTATTCTAGCTCTGGGTATTCGTACCTTTGTTGCTGAAGCACGCTGGATTCCTTCTGGATCGATGGAACCGACTCTGCATGGTACGCCAAACCAGTGGGAAGCAGACAAAATCATTGTCGATAAATTGAAATATAAATTTGCTGACCCGCAGAGGGGAGATATTGTGGTATTTTCACCTACAAAAGAGTTGCAAAAAGAACAATACCAGGATGCTTTTATAAAACGGGTGATTGGCTTACCTGGAGAACAAGTACAACTTAGAGATGGCAAGGTCTATATTAATAATAAACCCCTACCAGAAACTAATTATCTCAGTTCTGGCCAGACCACTGTAATTGATGTTTGCCAATCAGGGCCACAGCCACCTTTTTTAGCAAGACCCCAGACTATACCAACCGATTCATACTTGGTTCTAGGTGATAATCGTACCAATAGTTACGATGGACGCTGTTGGGGTGTTGTCCCCCGCCAAAATATTATTGGACGGGCTGTAGTTCGCTTCTGGCCTCTAAATCACATTGGGGGAATAGACAAATCGCCACTATATCCATAAATTAACAATATTATTAGGTGGATAAGTAACAAAAGAATTTTAGATTTTAGATTGGGGGCTGCTAAATCACCAATCTTTAATCCCAAATCCCAAATCCCAAATTGCTATGATGCCTTACCTAGCTAAGATTTTACTGTATCCAGTAAAATCACTGGATGGTGTTGAAGTTGAAAAAGCTACAGTTCTTGCCAGTGGCGCACTACAGCATGACCGCGAGTTGGCTATTTTTGACGAACAGGGTAAGTTTGTCAATGGCAAACGTCATGCTAAAATCCATTTACTAAGGGTGCAATTTACACTCCTCAATAGAACTATCTCGTTACAAATTCCAGGCGGCGACTCACAACAAATTTTTCACCTGGATGATAACCGGCAAGCCTTAGAAGCAACTTTAAGTGATTATTTTGGGTTTGCTGTCACATTAAGACAAAACTCTTTTATGGGCTTTCCTGACGATACACGCTCACCAGGGCCAACGGTAGTTAGTACAGCAACGTTGACAGAAGTCGCTTCTTGGTTTCCCGGTTTAAGTGTAGATGAAATCCGCCGACGGATGCGTGCCAATATCGAGATTGATGGTGTACCAGCATTTTGGGAAGATCGGCTATTTAGCGAACAAGGTGATTTAGTCTCCTTTCGAGTAGGAGATGTAGATTTATTTGGGGTTAATCCATGCCAGCGTTGTATAGTCCCAACCCGCGATTCTTACTTAGGGGAAGCTTACCCAAACTTCCAAAAAATCTTTGCAACCCAGCGACAAGCAACTCTACCAAATTGGGTTGCTTCATCGCCTTTTAATCACTTTTACAGATTGAGTGTTAATACCCAATTACCCCCATCGTCAGCCGGAAAAATTTTACAAATCGGCGATGAAGTTGACATACTTCTATAAGTAAATTAATATTTGGTTACAATAAAAAATACTAAGTAAATTTTTTTGCCTTTTTTTTGTTTTTACTATGTATTTGGATGAAAATTTTAAAATTGTTGTAGTTGAATATAAGTTTTTGTAACCAGTCCAGGGGTTTTGAGACTGGAAAATCAAGACCTCAGCAATTCAAAATTTAACTTGGGATTGGGTGCTAATGGCGACCAGAATTTTAGAATGGCATACTGGATGCTTATGGGTTAAATTTCAGTTTAGTGGAGCAAATGTACTGATATATTGTCGGCAAAACTAAGCAAATTAAGCTGCGATGTCTACGACGGGCTGTTTGGTATCGCAAAGTTTGAAAATTCGGCGTTGGAGGAACTTAGCTATTTAGTAAATATAAGAACCGAATTCAGAATGCTTTTTTATACTCATTCTTCTCAGAGATGTCATAGTCAAAGCGATGACATACCGGATTTTTTTAGTATTAAATGTAGCTGATATGGCAAAAATGCCCCAAGTAGATGCTGGGGAAAAATTAAACAACAATGTTATCCAAACTTCGGCCTGTCAAATCTATTAATCGCTTAGTTGGCAAAGTCTATGCCAAGATGCCTCTGAGGTATGTTCTGATTGTGCCCTTTATATTACAAATTTTTGGGGCGGTGGGACTTGTGGGCTATCTTTCGTATCAAAACGGACACAAAGCGGTCAGGGAGCTTGCTACTCAATTAGAAAATGAAATCTGCGATCGCATTGAACAACATCTTGATAGCTATTTAACAACTCCGAAGCAAATTAATCAAATCAACTTAGATGCAATTGAACTAGGTTTGCTCAACCTTGCGGACTTTAAAACTACCGGAAACTACTTTTGGAAACAAATGCAGGTTTTCAATGTTGGCTACAATAGCTTTGCCAATCCCAAAGGTGAGTTCATCGGTATTGAACGCCTAAATAATGGCAAGCTGTTGATTAACGAAGTTAGTGAAAAGCATGGTATAGGGAAACTTTATATTTACAATTCAGACCTGAAGGGGAATCGCCGCCAGCTTCAGCAAGTCAAAAATTACGATCCTCGTCTGGAAGCGTGGTATACAGATGCAGTCAATGCAGGTAAACCCGTCTGGAGTAAAATTTATCAATGGGAAGATAAACCAGAAATTTTATCTATATCTTCTAGCTATCCTGTTTACAATAAAAATCATCAACTTGTTGGGGTAATTAGTGTTGATTTGATCTTGTCACAAATCAGCAATTTTTTAGCCAACTTAAATACTGAAAGACCGGGTAAAACTTTTATTTTAGAACGTTCCGGGTTAATCGTAGCTTCTTCTACTGAGCCTCCATATACTATCATTAATGGTCAAATAAAGCGTCGAGCGGCATTAGACAGTCAAAATTCTTTGATTCAACTTTCAACCCAGTCTTTGATCGAACGCTTTGGCAATCTGAGATTTGTTGCGGGAAAGCAACAGCTAAGTTTTAACGCCGATGGAATCCGCTATTTTGTGCAGGTAAAAAGTTGGAGGGACGAACCGGGTTTAGATTGGCTAATCGTGGCGGTGATTCCCGAAGGCGAATTTATGGAGCAAGTTAATGCTAACACCCGAATCGTGATTTTGCTGTGCATAGTTGCTTTTTTGGTAGCTACAAGAATTGGGATTTTGACCGCTCGCTGGGTAATTAAGCCAATTTTACAATTAAACACATCAGCTAAGAAAATTGCTCAAGGAGAATGGGAGCAAACACCAGAAATAAAGCGCTCCGATGAACTGGGGGAACTAGCCAAGTCATTTGAAACGATGGCAAAGCAACTCAAAACATCTTTTAGTGTATTGGAAGCAAGAAATGCTCAGATGCAAGTCTTAAATGAGGCGCTATGTGAGAGTCAGAGTCGGTTAACTCAATTTTTAGAAGCCATACCAGTTGGTGTATTTATTGCAGATGCTAAAGGTGAACCTTATTACATAAATCAGATTGGGCAGCAAATTCTTGGTCAAGAAGCGATGTCTAATAACGAGCCACTAAGCATCTACGCACAAGTTACCACCAAAAAATTGTCACAGGTATATCAAATTTACCTTGCTGGGACAGATCGACTCTACCCCAGCGATCGCCTACCAATTGCGAGAGCATTACTTGGGGAAAGCAGCAGAGTGGATGATATAGAAATTCACCATTGTGACAAGATTATTCCCATTGAAGTTTTAGGAGAGCCAATCTATGATGAATCGGGGAATCTAGCTTTTGCGATCGCCACATTTTTTGACACCACCCAACGCAAACACACAGAAAAGTTATTAGCAGAATATAATCGCACCTTAGAAGCTCAGGTAAAAAAACGGACTGATGAGTTCCAGCAAGTTATTGAACAACTGCAAACTACCCAAGAAGAACTGATTCAATCGCAAGCAATCGCCGCGCAGGAACAACAAGCAGCTATTCGAGAAGCAGCACGAAGCGCCGCCGCCAACCTCGCTAAGAGTGAATTCCTCGCTAACATGAGCCACGAACTGCGTACCCCACTCAATGCAATTCTTGGTTTCACCCAAGTCATGAGCCGAGATTATTCGCTATCTGGCGAACATCAAGAAAACTTGGCAATTATTAATCGTGCTGGCGAACATCTACTTAACTTAATTAACGACATTCTCGAAATGTCCAAAATCGAAGCTGGCAGAATTACATTAAATCTCAGTAGCTTTGACTTAATTCATCTATTAAAGAACTTAGAAGAGATGTTGCACTTGCGGGCTGCATCTAGAAATTTAGAATTAGTATTTGAATATCCCCAAGACATTCCTCAGTACATAGAAACAGACGAAAATAAACTGTGTCAAGTCTTGCTCAACCTCTTAGGAAATGCCATCAAATTTACTGATAGGGGGAGGGTAACATTACGGGTGAGACTGGGGGCTGGGGACTGGGGAACTGAGGACAAAGAGGAAAGAGATAATAATTCTTCATTCTCCCCCTTATCACCTACTCCCCGCCCCTTTGCCTCTTCATCCCAATCCTTAATCTTCGAGGTAGAAGATACTGGTTGTGGTATTACCTCACAAGAAATTAACTTACTGTTTGAGGCTTTTGAGCAAACTGAAATCGGTAGAAAATGCCAGCAAGGGACGGGACTAGGTTTAGCGATTAGCCGTAAATATGTGGAACTGATGGGAGGAGATATTACTGTTAGCAGTATGCCTGGTATTGGGAGTACATTTGTTTTTGATATTCAGATTGCTTTAACTTGCCCCAGAGAAATCCCGACAAACCAAATTAAATATCAGATTCTCACTTTAGCACCGACTGAAAGAACATACCGGATCTTAGTCGTTGACGATTCTCAAGAAAGCCGTCTTTTATTAGTTAAAATTCTCACATCTCTAGGTTTTGAAATCAGAGAAGCTACAGATGGTGCTGAAGCGATCGCTAATTGGGAATCTTGGCAGCCACACTTGATTTTTATGGATATGCGAATGCCTGTCATGGACGGTTATGAAGCCACAAGAATAATTAAGGCTAGAGAAATAGGGCATAGGGAAGTTAATATGTTGCGGGAGTTTCCTAAGTTGTACTCCTATCAAGAAGCAATAGGTGCGATCGGAAACGATCCTTCCGATCCATCCACTTTGCGATTGCCAACAGCCCTAGCTCCCCCTTCCAACATCTCTGAGATAGAACAAGGTTGTTACAATAAACACACGATAATTATTGCTCTAACTGCTAGCGCCTTTGAGGAAGAGCGCCAAAAAATCTTATCCATTGGCTGCGACGATTTTATTCGCAAGCCATTCACACAGGAAGTATTATTGGAAAAACTGAGTCAACATTTGGGTGTAAAGTATACCAACAAAATAGAAAGAACCAACACAGCAGTCGTCGATCGAGCTACACAGAGATTTGTCAGTGTTGCTGAACTCCTCAGCCATATATCACAAATGTCACCTGAATGGCTACAAAAGATCCACTATGCCGCAGCCAGCTGTAGCGATGAACTGATTTTAGAGTTAATCAAGCAAATTCCACCAGACAATGTTCAGGTTTTCCAAGTTCTTAGGGATTTAGCAAATAACTACCAGTTTGAAAAAATCATGGAATTGACTAAAACAAACGTAGAATGAATTACGAGCATTTAGACCCTGATAAAAAAGATATTTTGATTGTTGACGATATGGCGGACAACCTCCGGGTTTTGTCCTCAATATTGACAAGGGAAGGGTATAACGTTCGTAAAGCCTTGAACTGGCAAATGGCGCTGACCGCAACTCAAACAGTATTACCGGATTTGATTTTACTCGATATTATGATGCCAGAAGTAGATGGCTATGAAATTTGTCAGACCTTTAAAGCTTGGGAGCTAACAGCCGATATCCCGGTGATTTTTATTAGTGCTTTAGATGATGTTTTTGACAAAGTTAAAGCCTTTAAGGTAGGTGGTGTAGACTATATTACCAAACCTTTTGAGTTTCAAGAAGTTTTAGTGCGCGTGCAAAATCAACTGGCATTGAGATCGGCGCGATTAGAAATATTAAAACTAAACGTCGAATTGGAACATCGCGTAAAAGAGCGAACAGGGGAGTTAGAAAAAGCTCTCCAAAAACTCCAACAAGAAATCAATTCTCGGCAAAAATTGCAAAGTCAACTTCTAGATATAGCGCTGCATGATTCCCTGACTGGATTACCAAACCGAGTTTTGTTTATCAGGCGACTAGAAAATGCTCTAAATCGTGCCAAGCAAGAATCTAGTTATCAGTTTGCGCTACTATTTTTAGACTGCGATCGCTTCAAAGTTATCAATGATTCTCTTGGTCATTTGGTGGGGGATGAATTGCTGATAGCGATCGCTCGTCGCCTACAAGCATGTCTGATCCCTATTGATACTATAGCAAGATTAGGCGGTGACGAATTTGGAATCCTCCTAGAAAATATCACAGATATTAATATAGCAATCCAAGTTGCCGAACAGATTCTGCAACAGCTATCACTTGCTTTTAACCTGTCAAGATATGAAGTATTCATGAATGCCAGTATTGGTATTAGTTGGGGCAATAAAGATTATGAGCGCCCAGAGTACTTGCTGCGAGATGCTGATACGGCAATGTATCGAGCCAAGGCTCAAGGAAGAGGCAAATATCACGTTTTTAATCCAGCGATGCATCGGGAAGCAATTCAGCTTTTAGAGTTAGAAAATGACCTGCGAAGGGCTGTGGAAAGGCAAGAATTTCTCGTTTATTATCAGCCAATTGTTTCTCTGAATACAGGGAGAATTTCTGGATTTGAAGCCTTGGTGCGGTGGCAACATCCGACTCGCGGTCTAGTTTCTCCTATAGAGTTTATTCCGGTAGCAGAAGAAACAGGTTTAATTAATGCAATTAATAGTTGGGTATTACAGTCAGCTTGTCATCAACTCAGCATTTGGCAACATCATCCAGTCACACCAGAACCTCTAACTATGAGTGTCAATTTGAGTGCTAGATTATTTTCACAGCCCAATTTAGTAGAACAGATTGACCGGATGATTTATGAAAATAAAATAAATCCTGCATATTTAGAATTAGAAATTACAGAAAGCGTAATTATGGAGAATACTAATGCAATTAAAATAATTCTTCAACAATTAAAACATCGAAAAATTAAGCTGATTATGGATGACTTTGGTACAGGATATTCCTCTTTAAGTTACCTACACAGCTTTCCTTTTAATGCACTCAAGATTGACAAATCTTTCGTCAAACGGATGCAGGATAATCAAGAAAATATGGGGTTAGTACCAGCAATGATTGGCATTGCCAACTCAATGGGGATGAATGCGATCGCTGAAGGTGTGGAAACACAAGAACAGCTAGCTCAATTGAGAAGTCTAAACTGTAATTTTGCTCAAGGATATCTATTTTCTCAACCCATAGAACAACAATCGGTTCTTAAGTTGCTTGCCACAGCACCTCAATGGTAGCTATCAATTAGCATCGGGTCAATAATTACCTTATTGATGCTCGGCTAGATAATCTGTGCGTGCTATCTAATATACTGCTAGAAGCAGGCAATCAAGTTCGCAAAGCTCATAAATGACCAATAGTTTCTGATAGTCGCTAGTCCTCTCCAGTCACCGTGGGAGTTAAACTATAAATATAACTATTATGGTGAAAATAATCAACAATTTTTAGGCAATTTCCAAGAAGAATTTCCTATCCTCAATAATTATAAGCATAGCTTTTGATAATAATGCATTTTAATCAAATCAACCATCATAAAAAAAATATTTTGGTAGTCGATGATACCCCGGATAATTTGCGGCTTTTGTCGGCAATGTTGACTGCACAAGGTTTTGAAGTTCGCAAAGCCTTAAACGGTAAAATGGCACTGACTGCGTGTCAAATGGTTTTACCAGATGTAATTTTGCTAGATATTAATATGCCAGATATGGATGGCTATCAAGTTTGTCAACAGCTAAAAGCTGACGAGAAAACTTGCGAAGTTCCGGTAATTTTTATCAGCGCCTTGGACGATGTTGTAGATAAGGTAAAAGCCTTTGATGTTGGTGGTGTAGATTATATTGCTAAACCTTTTCATGGGGCAGAGGTTGTATTGCGAATTGAAAATCAGATTAATTTACGTTTGCTCCAAGTTAAACTACAAGAAAAAAACTTTTTATTACAAGAGGCTCTTGATAACTTAAAATCCGCTCAAGTTCAACAAATTCAAAACGAAAAGATGGTGGCACTAGGGCAGTTAGTGGCTGGTCTGGCTCATGAAATTAATAACCCCATCAGTTTTATTTATGGTAATCTCGAATACGCGGGTCAATATGTGCAAGACCTAGTGAATATGATTGAGGTCTATCAACAAGAATATCCCAAACCTACACCCAAAATTCAGCAAATAGCCCAAGATGTAGACCTAAATTTTATGATTCAGGATCTGCAAAACCTGATAGGTGCAATGTATAGAGGCTCCGATCGCATTCGGGAAATAGTTCTCGCGCTACAACACTTTTCTCGCCATGATGAAGCAGAGATGAAACGGGTAGATATCCATGAAGATATCGAAAATACTTTGGTGATGTTACAACATCGGCTCAGAGAAGCCGCAGACCGTCCGACAATTATTGTAGTGAAAGATTATGGTAATTTACCCCTAGTCACTTGTTATGCAAGTGAACTAAATCAAGTATTCATGCATCTGTTGAATAATGCCATAGATGCAATAGAAGAGAGAGTGGGAAATCAAGGTTCTAATCCTTATTCCCTAACGCCAATTGAGGGTAGTTCCTCCACTTCGGGAGATCCCATCGCTTTTAGTGTCTCCCCAACTCTTCAAGATGCTCCTTCGCGTTGGGAGAAGACTGTAATACCTTCTGCACTTGGAGAAACCCCAAAACCGCAGTGGCTTCTTCCTACTCCCCAAATTCGGATTCACACAGAGGTGACAGACTTTAATATGGTGAAAATTGCGATCGCAGATAATGGCCCTGGTATAGATGAGTCGTTGCGATCGCGTTTGTTTGAGCCATTTTTTACCACAAAACCTGTGGGCAAAGGTAGTGGGCTAGGATTATCTATTAGCTATCAGATTATCGTCCAAAAACACCGAGGAAATATTACCTGTGCTTCTCCTGTTGGGGAAGGAGCAGAATTTGCGATCGAAATTCCCATTGAGCAACCTGAGCGTTAGCCAACAGCAAATTCAGTAAATTGCCGTTTGAAGTTCGGCAGCTATAATTTTCTCTGCACAAAGGTCTGTGTACATATCCAATCCCCAGTCCCCAATCCCTAATTCAGGAAATCCGGACTTTTTATTGATTACAGGCTACTATTTTTAGTCGCATAAACGCATAATAGAAGTGTGACCGATCTGTTAGTCCCTTTACAATCCCTCAAACAAAGTAACTGGTTCAAGCTGATCTGCGGAGCCAGCTTCCAGCATTTGCCGGCAGTTAGAAATTTGACCTTAGCCTATACCTTGGCGGGCGCTGACTGCATAGATGTTGCAGCTGATCCAGCAGTGATTGCAGCAGCGCAATCAGGGCTACAAGTAGCTAAAACTCTAGCTAAAGATGCCCAAAAGCGAGGCTTTGACTACAAAGGCAACTTACCCTTTTTAATGGTCAGCCTAAACGATGGAGAAGACCCCCATTTTCGCAAAGCAGAATTTAATCCTAATGAGTGTCCTAAAGATTGCCCTAGACCCTGTGAACGGATTTGTCCAGCACAAGCGATCGTGTTTGACAGTATCAAAGAAGACTTTTCGGGAGTAGTTTCCGAAAAGTGTTATGGCTGCGGTCGTTGCCTCCCAATTTGTCCTTATGATAAAATTTATACAGCCTCGTATGTGACAACGCCAGGAGCGATCGCGCCATTAGTAATGTCAACAGGAGTAGATGCCGTAGAAATCCATACACAAGTAGGGCGGTTGGCAGAATTTGAGCGATTGTGGCAAGCAATTTCACCGTGGGCCGATCGATTAAAGGTACTAGCTATCAGCTGTCCCGATGGCGATGGGATGACTGACTACCTAAGAACAGTGTATGAATTGATTGCCCCACTCAAAAGTGCTTTAATTTGGCAAACCGACGGTCGTTCCATGAGCGGTGATATTGGCGATGGTACTACAATAGCCGCAGTCAAATTAGGGCAGAAAGTTTTGGCAGCGAAGTTACCGGGATATGTGCAGTTAGCAGGCGGCACAAATAGCTATACCGTTGCTAAGTTAAAGGCAATGGGACTACTGAAGAGAGCAGGGGGAGCAGGGGGAGATGGGGGAGCAGGGGAAGATAGGGAAG